>DATMYS010000267.1:0-6438 GCA_035560835.1 Methanosarcina sp. | reverse complement strand
ATATATGCTTTAATTATTTTAGATTGAATAAAACATTTGTGTATATAATATGAATAATCATGAGAAATTCCGAAAAAGAAGGCTTTTTAGGCCGCTCTAAATATAAAAATAATAAAGGACTGAAAATAATCGATCTTCTCTTGCCGCAGAATCTGAAATGGAAGAGTCCATTTTTACATTTTGCGTGATATGACTAAAATCGATAACAAAGTCCGCAGTGAAACAGTAAAAAAATAGATTATAGAGAATAAATAAATTACATACTACCAAGTACAACATATAGTCGCCGCATTTACGGCAAAGAGAATACTAATACCTCTTAGTATGATCTTGAGAACACACTGTACCAATACATTATAATAAGTCTTTTCATGATAGAAAAACTGGTGGAATCGCATGAAGATTAACGATAACTGTGTAGGGTGCGGCCAGTGCGCTTCTTTTTGCAACAACGGAGCAATAGAGGTAAAAGGAAAAGCACGAGCTACTGACGCCTGCGTAGACTGCGGGATCTGTGTTCTCTACTGCCCTGTTAAGGCCATAGAGGTGCTGGCGTGAAAGCGATTGTAATTGGTGCGGGACTTGGAGGGCTCTTAAGTGCGGCCAGGCTCTCAAAGGCAGGATACCAGGTAGATGTTTTTGAAAGGCTTCCCATCACAGGAGGAAGGTTTACAAATCTCAGTTACAAAGGATTCCAGCTTTCTAGTGGGGCTTTTCATATTCTGCCCCATGGACCTGCAGGCCCTCTTGCCCAGTTTCTCAACGAAGTCGGAGCCGATGTAAAGATCGTAAGGTCAGACCTTACAAACATGCGCATACCCCTGAAAAAGGGAAGCCCGGATTATGCAAATGGCTTCAAAGATATTCCATTTAACGATTTTTCCACACTTCTCTCGCATAAAGACCGCCTGAAGATTGCCCTTCTTATAGTAAGTACGCGAAAGAATCGCCCGTCAGGAAGCACTTTGCAAACATGGATCAGGTCGCAGTTTAAGGATGAGTGGCTTGTGAGATTTGCCGATGCTTTCTGCGGCTGGTCATTGAGCCTTAAAAGTGACGAAGTACCTGTGGAAGAAATTTTTGAGATAATTGAAAACATGTACAGATTCGGTGGCCCAGGTGTTCCCATAGGCGGATGCAAAGGAGTAATTGATGCTCTGGAAAGTGTGATTGCTGCACAAGGTGGAAAAATTCATACTAAAAACGAGGTTTCAAAAATCCTTGTGGAAAACGGAAAAGCAGAAGGCGTACTTATTGGCGAGGAGGCTCATAAAGCAGACCTGGTCATCAGTAATTTGGGACATGCCGCAACTGCCTGCCTTTGTGCGGAGGCCCTATCAGGAGAAAAAGGTGCGGGATACCTCAGAAGACTTGAGACCCTGAAGCCTTCTGCCGGCATAAAGATTTGTCTTGCTGCAGACGAGCCGCTTGTAGGGCATTCAGGCGTCCTCCTAACCCCATACGCTAAAAGGGTAAATGGGATAGATGAGGTTACGCAGGTTGATCCGAGACTTGCTCCACCTGGCAAGCATCTTACAATGTCCCATCAGCATGTAGCTCCTGAGAACGTGAAAAATCTCGAGGCTGAAATCGAACTGGGGCTTCAGGATCTTAAAGAAATCTTTCCCAATAAAAGATACGAAGTCCTGCTCATCCAGTCATACCACGACAGCTGGCCAGTAAACAGGGCAACCTCAGGAACGGATCCTGGTAACGAAACTCCGATTACCGGACTTTATGTCGTGGGAGATGGGGCCAAAGGCAAAGGGGGCATCGAAGTAGAGGGAGTAGCTCTCGGTGTAGCTGCAACCATGAAGAAAATTATAGGTTAAAATTCCAGAAAACAAACCCAGCAGGTGTTTTATCATTCCACCGAAAAATCCCAATTTTGTGACCTATTCGAAAAATGTTTTCGTTCCTGTAACCAATATTTGCAGGAATCGGTGCGGTTACTGCAGCTTTCGGCGGGAGCCCGGACAGCCGGGTGCCAGGCTCATGAAGCCCGGAGAAATTCTTCCTGTACTTGAAAACGGGGTAAATGCAGGGTGTACCGAAGCACTTTTTACTTTCGGGGAATATGCAGAAGAGGTCCCGGAGTACAGGAAGTGTCTTAAGGACCTTGGTTATTCTTCCACTCTTGAATACCTTCTTTTTCTCTGTGAGACTGCAATCGATATTGGGATCCTTCCTCATACGAATGCAGGGATTATGACGCGCTCGGAGCTGAAGGCTTTAAAGTCTTTGAATGCAAGCATGGGGCTGATGCTTGAGAGCACAGCGACCCTGGACGCCCATAAGGACTGCCCGGGCAAACTTCCAGAACTCAGGCTTAATACCATCCGGGAAGCAGGAAAACTCCAGATTCCCTATACCACCGGCCTTCTTGTTGGAATTGGGGAGAAAAGGAAAGACAGAGTTGAGTCCCTTGAGGTTATTACTAGTCTCCATAGGGAATACGGGCATATTCAGGAAGTTATTATTCAGAACTTTGCACCAAAGCCTGGAACGCCCATGGAAAACTTTCCTGCACCCTCAATAGAAGAAATGATTGATACTATACGCCTGGCCAGACAGGTTCTTCCTTCTGACGTAGCAGTACAGGTTGCCCCAAACCTTATAGACCCAAAAGCCCTTCTCGCAAAAGGGGTAACTGACCTGGGAGGCATATCCCCACTGACAATTGACTGGATTAATCCTGAAGCCGAATGGCCAGATGTAAAGGACTTGAAGAAGAAACTGAGTCCTGTTTTGCTCAGGGAACGCCTGCCAATTTATCCTCAGTATGTAAAAAAAGAGTGGTACTCGAACAGGATAGGCGGGCTTATAGAACAACTCTCTGATACCGACGGTTACAGGAAAAGCCCTGAAAAGAGGGCACGCGGAGGAATTGAAAAATGAACAACAGGATTCCCGAAGATCTTATAGAACGCGCATACCAGGGAAAGAGCACAAAAGAAGATGGGCTCCTGCTTCTGGAGCTACCTCCTTTCGAACTCTTCAGGTTTGCGGACGAACTTCGCTCCCTTACGGCAGGAGATACGGTTACTTACGTCGTGAACAGGAATATTAACTTTACCAGCAGGTGTGTGGGAACCTGCGGGTTTTGCGCATTCAGGACAAATAAAGGCAAGGTTCTCAGCCTTGAGGAAATTCTGGAAAAGGTCAGAGAGGGAGAAAAGGCAAATGCTACCGAGGTATGTATCCAGGGTGGGCTTCTTCCTGATGTAGGCCTTGATTTCTACCTTGGGATTGTAGAGGCTATAAAAGCCGAGTTTCCTGAAATGCATATTCACTCTTTTTCGCCAATGGAAGTATATCATGCCTCCCGTGTCAGCGAGATTCCGGTAAAAGAAGCCCTTATAAAACTTAAAAGAAGTGGGCTTGACACAATGCCCGGCACTGCAGCCGAAATTCTCTCGGACAGGGTGCGAGAGATTATTTGCCCTTCTAAACTTAGAACCTCGGAATGGATTGAAGTGGTCAGCCAGGCACATGCCGCAGGCATTCCAACAACTGCAACAATGATGTACGGGCATATTGAGACCCTGGAGGAGAGAATCGACCATATATTGATCATCAGGGAAATTCAGAAAGAAACAGGTGGAATTACGGAATTTGTGCCCCTGCCTTTTATGCCTTATAACAACCCTGTAGGAGAGAAGATGATGAAAGAAGGCCGATATGCCACTCCAGGGCTTGAGGATCTGAAAAATTACGCAATTTCCCGTATTCTTCTTCATGGGCACATAAACAATATTCAGGCAAGCTGGGTTAAGTTAGGGAAAAAGCTTGCCCAATTCGCCCTTCACTGTGGCGCTAATGATCTTGGGGGTACCCTTATGGAAGAAAGCATTTCCAGATCTGCAGGAGCTTCTAATGGAGAGTGTATATCTGTAGAAGAACTGGAATGGATAATCTATGGAGCCGGGAGAGTTCCAAAAGAAAGAACAACTCTGTATGGAAGAGTGAATGAGCTGGTTTCGGGAAATCCAAAGAGATCAGGGTGCAAAGTCTCAGAATAAACTTATCCATTGGGGTAAAAATACTAGCCTAAATAGGAATGATCGGGATGTACATAAAGAAACCGACAACAATTCCTGGTGACGTCCTTGAGAGGGCACATCATGGAAACTGTACTAAAGAGGATGCTCTTATCCTGCTTGAAGGAAGCCCATTTGAGTTATTCGAACTCGCCGACAGCCTGCGAGCCCAGGCCGTAGGCGATACTGTTAGTTATGTTATAAACAGGAATATCTACATTACAAATAAATGCGTGGGAAGTTGCGGATTCTGCGCCTACAAGACAGAAAAAGGGTACATATTGAGTGTGGAGGAAATCCTGAAAAAAGTGAGTGAAGCAAAAAAAGCCGGAGTTGTCGAGGTTTGTGTCCAGGGAGGATATACCCCGGAAATTGACATGGAATTCTATCTTGAGGTCGTTGAATCAATAAAAGCTGCATTTCCTGAGCTCTGTATTCATGCCCTCTCCCCTATGGAAGTAAATTATGCAGCAGGAATTTCCGACATGTCCGTAAAAGAGGCTCTCCGCAAGCTTAAAGAAAGCGGGCTTGATTCTCTTACCGGGACTTCAGCCGAGATTCTTTCCGATCGAGTTAGAAAAATAATTTGTCCGGGGAAAATCAGTACCCAGCAATGGATCGATACTATAAAGGCCGCACATGAAGCCGGAATTTCCACGAATGCGACCATTATGTACGGACACGTGGAGACGGTTGAAGAGCGCCTGGATCATGTTTTTACTATTCGAGAAATCCAGAAAGAAACCGGCGGATTTACTGAACTTATTCCGATGTCCTTTTTGCCCTATAATAACAGGATCGGAGAAAAAATGCTGGCATCCGGAAAGTTCGCAAGTACAGGACTTGAAGACCTGCAACTCATTGCTATTTCTCGTATAATCCTGCATACTTACGTAAACAACATTCAGGCCACCTGGGTTAAGCTTGGGAAAAAACTTGCCCAATTTGCTCTCCAATGCGGAGCAAACGACCTTGGAGGCACGCTTATGGAAGACCAGATCTCAACAGCGTCCGGAGGAAACCATGGAGAATATGTGTCTCCTGCCGAGTTTGAATGGATGATAAAAGGGGCCGGAAGAATTCCTATACAGAGGGATACTCTATACAGGAAAGTGGAGCCAGGTTTTCCGAGTAGAGTAGGCCCCCTTCCCAGTTTAGGAAAGACAAAGATAGGCAGCAGAGATTAAACGCCCGATTCGCAAGCCTTTTTAGAAAATGTTTGCCCGCAAGCCTTTTTTGAAAAGACTTGAGCGAAAACCTTTTCAGAAAAGGTTTTATCGAAAACAGGGTAATGTTTGAGTGTGAGAGCCTTATCCCCGAACCCTATCGGCGTGATAAACCGGCGCAACGGTTTTTACAAAGCTAATTACTTCCTGCGTGCCTTTCTCAGTGTGGTTAACGATCTAAATAAGCCAGAGCCGCTTAAAGTGCCTGCAAGCCGGAATTGAGGGAAAATGAATCTGTTTTTTCGGGTCGCATGGGTTTTAATAAATTATATAAATTTCAGTGAATTAAGTTTGATTATAATAGTTATTTCCGAACTTAGATCTTCAGGAGTCCAGATGAAAGCTGTAATCCCCTATAAAAAAACCAGTGCAAAATCCAGATTATCCCCTGTCCTGACGCGGGAAGAGAGAGAAGAGTTTGTGGAACTGATGCTGAATCAGGTAATAGACACCCTTAAAGAAGCCGGAGTAGGAACAATTGATATTCTCAGTCCTTCGACATACGGGCTTGAGAATATGACGAAAGCCAACGTGCTTCTGGATAAAAACGACCTGAACGAGGCCCTTAACAGGTATCTTGAGCAAGCTGAGGAGCCGGTTATTATTGTTATGGCTGACCTTCCCCTTTTATCTCCAGACCATATTAAAGGGATAACTTCAATAAAAGAAGACGTTTGTATTGTCCCGGGAAAAGGTGGGGGTACAAATGCGCTGTTTATCAAAAACCCTTCCGAATACATGGTCAGGTATTATGGTTCGAGTTTTTTGACGCACTGCTCAATTGCAGAAAAAAAAGGACAGAGTGTTAAAATATATGATTCTTTTTTTGCAGGTACAGATATCGATGAGCCCGAAGATCTGGTTGAATTGCTTATACACGGAAAAGGAGCTGCGAAAGACTATATAAGCAAAAAGTTCAGGCTTGAGATGAGCAGGGGAAGAGTAAGATTGGCTCCAATTTGAAGTTCAGCGTGACAGTTACCGAATAATTGAAAAACAGAAAGATTATATGAAATTAAAATAAACTAGTCTGGGGAAAGTAATAACTGGATTAGCGAAACTAGATTAATGGGATTGGGCTTTATAGCAGGGAATTATCTTTGCGTGAGTAGAGATACATTTGTCTTATATTAAGGCTAAAATAAAGAAGTTAAGCGCCAAATATTCTAATT
>DATMYS010000266.1:0-2696 GCA_035560835.1 Methanosarcina sp. | reverse complement strand
CTAAATCTCAGGGTCATTTAGAGACTGTTCTAAGCCTTCAAGTTAATAATCTTAAAATTCGTAGTCCGGGAAGCTATAAGGGTAAAGTACAGAAAGAGTGAGGATTTGCAAAAATGGAGCGGGTTTCAACAGGCATAGAGGAGCTTGACAGGAAGCTGAGTGGGGGTTATCCTGCAAATAAAGTAACCCTTATAACCGGTATAGCAGGAAGCGGGAAAACAATCTTCGGAATCCATTTCATTTATAAAAACTGTCTTGAAGGCAGGAAATGTATGATTATCGCAACCGAAGAAACTCCTGAAGATATTCTCTACCAGGCGAGCCTACTAGAGCGCGACCTTACACCATATTATGAGAGCGGACAGCTTATTATACAAAATATCTTCGAGAGCCGCTCGGAAATAATAGGACAGACCAGATACGGGTTTAAGCCCGAAAGCCTGGATCTCGAAATCCCGAGTCTGATAGAGTTGATAAGTGAAGGAACTGAATGCCTTGTCATAGATAATATAGGCACCTTTGCTCTCAGGATCTCCATAAAAAGGCTTAGAGACCAGTTTGACGCGCTGAACTACCTGGTAAGGAAAAAAGGTTGTACTACTCTTTTAATAATGGACGAGTCCGCACACAACATGACTTACCAGCTTGCTGAATATTCGGTCTATGGGTCTATCCGCCTGCTGGTAAGGGAAAATTCGTATCTTGGAAAAATGGAGCGATACCTGAGCATACCCAAGATGCGCAGTACACCTATTTCCCCTGAAATGTCTGTTTTTGAAATTACATCCGAAGGGATTGTAATTCGTGAGTCTGGGGGATGAAGCCTTGCAGAATGAAAAGAGCAAACCTAAAATCCTGATCGTCGATGATGTGCTTGAGAACATAGAGCTTATAGAAGCTTACCTTTCAGTGGAGCCCTATGAAGTTATTACTTCCAGCAGCGGAAAGGAAGCCATCCAGAAACTAAAGGAAGAAAATCTCGACCTGGTCTTGCTGGATGTCATGATGCCTGAAATAAGCGGCTATGAGGTCTGCAAAATTGTCAAAGACGACCCCGAAACTCAGTTCATCCCGATTTTGATGCTCACTGCTCTTTCCGATATTGAAGACCGAATAAAAGGGATTGAAGCCGGAGCTGATGATTTCCTTACGAAACCGATAAACAGGCTTGAGCTCAAGACCCGAGTGAAATCTTTACTCAGGGTAAAATGCATGCATGACCGGCTGGTAGCTGACCGCAATAGCCTTGAAATAAAAAACCGGGTACAGAGTATCCTTACTGCAATCATTCCTACTTTGCTCAGAGTTGTTTCCAATGAAGAGAAGAAGGTTATAATTAACCAGATGACAAGCATGGTTGAGAAAACGCTGCTTGACATATACCACCTTGAGAACAGGGAACTGGACTTCGCTTATGCAGGCAAGGTCTGTGCTGAGATAATGAACCAGCTGGGTGGAAGCTTTTCCTCTGAAATGGGCGAAAAAGAAGGTTCGTGGATAGTCAGGGGAACAAAGTGCCCCTGGAAAGGAGAAGAAGCTCGTAAAAACCCTATTTTGTGCACTTTAACCCGGAAAATTTTCTCGGATATAACTTTGAAAGTGGACTCTGACTTCAGTGTAGAGGCGCTGAAGACTATAGGAAACAGGAACAATTGCTGTGAATTTCTCATAAAAGCAGGATGACATCTCATTTTCGCCTAAACATCTAAAATCCATCTTTTTCCTCAAATGTCAGGTCAGGAATTGGCCAGAACCCGAAAACAGGCCATTTCATATTTTCAGCATTTTGATTTTATTGTTGATAGACTATATTCATACCTTTAATAGGTTGTTCATGTCTCCAATAGGTTGTTCATGCTTCCAAGAAGTTGTTCACGCTTCCAATAGGTTGTTTATGCCTCCAATAAATTATTCATGCCTGTAATAATTCTCATTCCTTCTGGGGTAATATCAAACAGAGAGTACTTGACCGGAACAGCCTTATCTCTCATTTTCTCAATATAAAGATATTTCTTTGTCTTTCCTGAGTTAAAATTCTCCTGTGAAGTGAGCCGGATTAGCCCGAAAACCATGTAGCCAGTAAGCCTGTGGGTGAGGTTATAGGAATCCTCATCCATGACAAAAAGGCTTGTGCACCCATTCTTTAGAAGTATAATGCTGATCGAACTGAATTCATCGGCAAATTCTCTTATATCGTGGTTTATGGCCATTACTCCTATATTGTCGATAACCATGACATCAACTTCTGAAGATATGGAACTGAGATACTCGATTATATCCGTGTCTACAGCACAGAGCCCTTTACCGAATTTGGAAGCGCTTTTGATTTTGTTTATTTTGTCTTCGAAGATATTCTTGATACTGAGCTGTCCCCTATCCACAAAAGGCTTGAGGTCAAGGTTGAGACTTCTGGACTGGCTGAGGATATCTTCCGTAAGCTCCCTTGTAAGAATTAATATGCACTTCTTGCCTTGCTCGCAGCTCCTGTGCAGGAAATGAATCCCAAGAATAGTTTTTCCGGCGCCTGGAGGACCCGTAACCAGAATGCTTTTTCCTTTAGGGAATCCTCCGTCCATTAGCGTATCCAACCCTTCGATCCCTGTAGACAAACTCTCCATACTATCACATCTTAAACGCAGATAAATTTCTTAATTATTGTAATATGTCCTAAGTAATATACTCTTCCAAAGAAAAAT
>DATMYS010000265.1:0-6672 GCA_035560835.1 Methanosarcina sp. | reverse complement strand
CAACAACAATACAACAACAATACAACAACAATACAACAACAATACAAATAACAATGAAATAACAATAAAATAACAATACAAAAAGATATACTAAGTAAGCAGATATCATTGAAATAGTACCCAAGAGGTGCCATCAAAAATCAAATTGCGTCTGGCCACCCCACCCTAAACAGACTGTCCGACAATTACGGATAGTAATAATCGAATTCCTTCTTTTTCGATTTAAATGTCTTAAATGCCTTTTTTGTTGTCTTTTCATTACCAATAGTAATTGTCGGACAGCCTCTAAAGGATGGGGGTATGCTTCGGGTCGCCCGCCCAATTTTTGGGGAATAATTAAGTATCCTTTTACAAGACTCTCTTATGCAGAGTTGAATTACCAACTTCTGTAACCGTGACGCTAAGAAACCTTATTTTACAAAGGAGCAATGGTACAGAGGTTTAAACGAAACCAAAAAGAGGCAAGGGTTCACTTTATCCCCAATCTAAAGAATAGGGTATTCGTTATTTCTGTGCTCCCGATGTAATAAAAAGCCTTAAAAAAGATTAAAAGGCCTGATAAAAAGACCTTACTAAAGAAGTTTCAAAAATTCGTTTCTGCGCATCCAAGTACATGCTTCATAAGCACGGCAACTGTCAGAGGGCCTACTCCTCCAGGAACAGGGGTGATTAAGGCTGCCTTCTTGATTACGTTTTCGAAGTCTACATCTCCATATACACCATCTTTTTCCTGGGTAATACCCACATCAAAAATTACCGCACCTTCCTTTACCATATCGGCTTTGACAAGGTGCTTAACTCCAGCAGCAACCACCAAGATATCTGCGCCGAGAGTATATTTTTTAAGGTCATCCGTAAATACGTGACAAACCGAAACAGTTGCATTCCGGTTAAGGAACATTGCTGCCATGGGTTTTCCAACAACATTGCTGTGCCCGACAATAACTACGTTTTTGCCCTTAATAGGTACATTATATTCTTCAAGCGCCCGGATAATCCCGTGTGGAGTACAGGGGACAAGACCTTCATCCCCTATCATTAGCTTTCCCATATTGTAGGGGTGAAAGCCATCCGCATCTTTCTCAGGGGCTATTGCTTCCATTGCTTCCTGAGGAAAGAGGTGTTTCGGAAGCGGGAGCTGAAGCAGAATTCCGTGCACATTCTTGTCTTTGTTAAGGGTATTAATCAGGGAGAGAAGTTCCTCCTGACTGGTTTCTGCCGGAAGAAAGTGGTCTTCTGCCCGAATGCCCACACGTTCGCAGGCTTTGTGCTTCAGACGGACGTACATTTTGGAAGCAGGGTCGTCGCCAACAAGGACAGTAGCAAGTCCCGGCGTAACTCCCCGTCCACTTTCAAGGGCTTCAACTCCAGACTTCACTTCATCTTCAATTTGCTTTGCAAGAACTTTCCCATCTATAATTCGTGATTCATACCCTTCATCTGACATTGGTAAAACATCCCACTTCTTCAATTAACAATAAACCGGGAACCTTGAACAGAGTTCCCTGACCTTGCCACTTGTTTCCGACAGGAGCCTATCGTTTTCTGAGTTCGCGATTGCGATCTCGATATAGTCGGCAATTAGTTCCATTTCCGTTTCCTTCATGCCCCTTGTGGTGCAGGCAGGGGTTCCAAGCCTTATACCACTCGTGATAAAGGGACTGCGGGTCTCGAAGGGCACCGTATTTTTGTTTGCAATAATCCCGGCTTTGCTAAGGGCAGCTTCTGCATCCTTGCCTGTTATGTTCATATTATTGAGATTGACAAGCATAAGATGATTATCCGTACCGCCAGAGACAATATCAAAACCCTTCTCTTTCAGGCATTTGCAGAGGGTTTTTGCGTTCTTTACGGTCTGAACCTGATCCTGTTTGAATTTCTCACTCATGGCCTCTTTAAAGGCTACTGCCTTTCCGGCTATAATGTGCATGAGAGGTCCGCCCTGAAGGCCGGGGAAAACCGCTTTGTTAATTCCGGTAGCAAGTTCTTCTGTCCTGGAAATAATAATTCCGCCTCTTGGGCCTCGGAGGGTTTTATGGGTTGTGCTGGTAACGAAGTCCGCGTAGGGTACAGGACTCTGGTGCACACCTGCAATCACAAGCCCTGCAATGTGGGCGATATCCGCAAGCAGATAGGCTCCGACCTCGTCAGCAATTTCGCGGAATTGTTTGAAATCGATTTCACGAGGATAAGCTGATGCCCCGCAAACAATCATTTGCGGTTTGCTTTCCTTTGCTTTTTTCATAAGTTCGGAATAGTCCAGCATCTCAGTCTTTTTACTGACACCATAAGGCACAATATTAAAGAGCTTTCCGGAAAAACTCACAGGGCTGCCGTGAGAAAGATGCCCACCGTGAGAGAGATCCATGGACATGATAGTGTCTCCGGGATGTAAAACCGAGAAATAGACAGCCATATTCGCTCCTGAACCCGAATGAGGCTGGACGTTTACGTAATTTGCGTTAAAGATTTTCTTTGCCCTAGCAATCGCGAGATCCTCGGCAATGTCCACGAAATCGCAGCCGCCATAGTATCTCTTACCGGAATACCCTTCTGCATATTTATTGGTAAGAATCGATCCCTGAGCTTCCATAACGGCTTTGCTCGCATAATTTTCAGATGCGATAAGGTTTAATTTGTATTCCTGGCGCTCGGCTTCTTTCTTGATAGCCTCAGACAATTCCGGATCAATTTTTTCAATATAAGACATTATTGTCACCTGTAACCTTTCACTTAAAATTGTTCAAAATCAAAAATTTTTGTGGCTTGGGTTGATGGGTTGATTAATGCTAGCATGTGCATATATATACAGGAACTACCTTCCAGAGTGGAAAGTTACTCAAGAAGTCGGCGTTCAGCGATAGAACTGCTGGATAAGCGGGAGTGTAATTAGACAGGCTCTATAACCTTCCTGATGTGGATTTTTCATTCTGAAGTTTCAAAACTTCCGGCAAAAAGCTCCTGAATCTCTTGAAGATAGGGATTTCGAAACCTGAAAAAACCTTGTGGCATATACGGTTTCGTGGAATACCTATAAGTTTGAAATATTTATAACTATCAGGGATTAAAGAAGTAATTAATCGGTAAAATCTATTCCGGTTTTACTTGATCTTAGGCACTTGCTCAAATCCCGATTACTACATTTCTACCCTTAATTTTAAGTTTACCCTCGGTAAAGAGCCTGACTGCTTCAGGGTAGATAATATGTTCCTGCTCTAGAATTCTGGCAGTAAGGGTTTCTTCCGTGTCCCCGGTAAGCACAGGCACGCACTTCTGGAGGATTATCGGCCCTGAGTCCAACCCTTCATCAACAAAATGCACTGTACAGCCTGCAACTTTTACTCCGTAGTCGAAAGCCTGCTTCTGGGCGTGAAGTCCTTTGAAGGCCGGAAGAAGAGAAGGATGAATGTTCATAATCCTGTTCCTGTAGGCCTTAATTATTTCGATTCCTAAAAGCCGGAAGTAACCTGCAAGTAGAAGAAGATCCGTATCATATTGGCTCAGAACATTCAGGATCGCCCTATCATATTCGTCCCGGTCATACTCGCCCGGATCAAGGAAAACCGTGTCTGTTCCGTGATTTCTCGCACGTTCGAGCGCATACGCATTTGCCTTGTTAGAAATAACCACATTAATTGTCGCATTCTTTATGTAACCCTTCTCAATGCTGTCCATAATCGCCTGGAGATTCGAACCCCTTCCAGAAACCAGCACTGCAATCTTCACAGTCATCGAAGCTTTTAGATTGAAACAGTGCTATATTAGGGTTTTGGAACTATCCACTATCCAACCAGTCGATTTCTGTCCGGCCCCACAAAACAAAGTGAAAAATTCGCGAAACTGAGCCTATTGAAGCACCGAAGCCGAAGGAAAAATTGTCAGCGTCAGGA
This sequence comes from Methanosarcina sp., assembly GCA_035560835.1. GTDB lineage: Archaea > Halobacteriota > Methanosarcinia > Methanosarcinales > Methanosarcinaceae > Methanosarcina. The sequence goes on along the minus strand of DATMYS010000265.1, from coordinate 2,782 downwards.
CATTCAACCAAAAAAACCTCAAAACGCTTCAACCCTCTTAAGCTCAACTCAGTATCTTCATTATAATTCAGCCCTCTTGAGCGCAACGGTTGCGCCGGTTGATCAAAACCGTTGCGCCGGTTTATCACGCCGATAGGGTTTGAGGATAAGATTCTCAAATCCAAACATTGCTGGGGGTTTTCGATCAAACCTTTTCTCAAAAGGTTTGCGCTCAAGCAGTTTTTTGAAAAGGCTTGCGTACTCGTGTGGCGAAAACTCGGCTTTTAAGTTTCATCGTGAGTTTCTCTACGTTCTTCTATAAAGTTAAGGAGTTCCTGAGAATCACTTATTCTGTCAAGTTCCTTTTTCTCGATCATAACCGTGTTTTCCACGGATTTTACTTTTGAGCGTCCGTTAATGATAAATACGGATTGGGTCTCCGTGACGCAGGAAATACTGCTCATCAGATGAGCTCTCTTGACCACGGTCGTATTGAATTCACTGACTCCTGTGAGGATAACTGAGGATTTGTCCCGTGAGATGGCCTTGAAAGGCGCCTGTGCAGTATGAAGGACGTCATAGCCTAACATGGAAATGGTATTAAGGATCAAATCTTCCGGCAAAAGCGTACAGGGTTTTTCCTGAGCTTCGGTTCTGGATTCTACCTTTTTCCGGGGCTTCCTGCTTCCACAGGATTTCAGGATATTTATGGGCCTTGCCAGTTCAATCCCAAAAATATCCTCCAGCTGGAGCACGACACTTATAGACGCGTCCATGCCTTCTTCTTCGTACTTGCTGATAGTTCTCCTGGAAACCCCTACCATGGCAGCAAGAGTCCCAAGAGACATTGACTGATCCATCCTGGCTTTTTTAAGGATATCCCCTTCTATGGAGACATACAGTCCGCCCGGAGCTGCTGAAACAAGAGGAGGAACATTCTCAATAAAATAGTCGTAGAGAGTCTGCACACTCAGGGCCAGGATGTCATAGCGCATATACACAACGCTATCTTCAAGCATCTGGTCCCTGGTCTTTGCCCCCACGACAATAGCAGAACCTCCCAGATATTCGGCCAGGTACTTCATCTCTCTGGCAGTTTCTTCATTCAGGCCGTCAATATTAAATAAAACCTTGCAAAGTAACAGTGTTTCATCTTTCCGTGCGGCAACGTCAAAGCTCCTCGGACGAATATTGCAGCGATCGGAGAGTGCAAAACCTGCACGTGCCAATACATCAATAATTTGATGTATGAGAACTTCTTTTGTCATTCCAGTATCAATCTCTGTTTGAACATCTATATATACTTTTCTTTACTTTTGATAATCCTCACAGTACAAAAATACGTCGGAGAGTAACGAAAACCGTAATTATCCGAAACGCATATGAGAAACTAAAAGGCAAAACCTGGAACCGAAAAAAATGATTATCGGAATTGATGATACCGACTCAAACGAAGGAATGTGCACAACATATCTGGGAGCTTTGCTGCTAGATGAACTTCAGGCCTACGGAACTGTGGAGACTCTTCCACTCCTTATACGCCTGAATCCGACTATTCCCTACAAAACAAGAGGAAATGCTGCAGTAGCGCTGAAACTCAAGACAGACTGCCCAGAAAAGGTAATTGCTCATGTTGTGTCCAGAATAGAAGAATTTGCACGTATGGAATGCGAAAAAACCAATCCTGGCGCCGTTTTTATCCCGGAAAAAGCTTACGGAAAGCTCAAGTCCGTCCTCAGGAAATTTATGGAGAAAACCGTAAAGGACGTGATCGAAATTGAGGAAGCAAAAAACCTCATCTTGGAATCCGGAGTTCCCTCAAAAGGCTTCAAAAACGGAAGAGGATTGATAGGTGCCCTTGCGGCATGCGGGGCTATGCTTAACCTCGAAAAATGGGATCACACTTTCGAGTACCTGGCATACAGGCAAAAAGAAAAATGGGGAACCCCACGCGAGATCGAAAAAGGAAGTTTCTTTGAGGCTGACAGGAAGACTTACCCTGATACCTGGGACACCGTGGACCTTAAAAATAGACTTGTTGTCTGTGTACCTCACTCGGCCGATCCCGTGCTCTTTGGGATCAGAGGGATAAATCCAGTCATAGTTACGAAAGCCGCATCACTGATCAGGGCTGAGCCCGTTGAACGTTTTGCCATATACAGAACAAATCAGGGTACTGATATGCACCTGATTTCCGTAGAAAGTCTTGCGGAAATAAGGGATATGCACTCTTACAGGCTCGAAGGCACAGTTTCTGCAGTTCCAAAAACTATTCACGGAGGACATGTTATTTTTCCCATCCAGGATAAGGAAGGAAGTGAAATTGACTGCGCAGCCTTCGAACCCACAAAGAACTTCAGGCTGCTTATAAGGAGACTCAGGCCCGGAGATAGAGTTTTAATGTCCGGAAGTGTAAATTCCGGAACCCTCAATATCGAAAAAATAGAGATAAAACAGCTCGTCCCCCTTTATAAAGAAGAAAACCCGATATGTCCAACCTGCGGAAAACATATGAAATCATCAGGCCAAACCCAGGGTTTCCGATGTAAAAAATGCGGAACTCAGGCAGCCTCAAAAACTCTGTGTGAGACAAAAAGAAATCTTACAGCAGGATTATACGAAGTTCCGCCCTGTGCCCGTCGACATCTTGCAAAACCTCTGGCAAGGGAACAGAGATCTGATATCGAGATTCACCCTGCCCGCTAAAGAAATAGGCGGGCCAAAAAAGCCTGCTTAAGAAATCAGAAACACAAAAAGCTTCCTTATTTCTAAATCAGTCTGCTTGACCACAACCGTTGACCCG
>DATMYS010000264.1:0-13256 GCA_035560835.1 Methanosarcina sp. | reverse complement strand
AACTTAAATTTAAATATTAAAGAACTCTCGTGGGATTTATATACTAGAAATCTACATTCAAGTAGATGATTACCATGAATGTAAGAACTGAAAGAAGGGATCGATTTTTACATCGAACCTATGAGGAATAAAAAGGTAACTGTTTTTGACACAACACTGCGTGACGGAGAACAAACCCCTGGGGTATCTCTAACTTCTGCCCAGAAGCTGGAAATTGCCAGTCAACTTGACAAACTTGGGGTAGACATTATAGAAGCTGGATTTCCTATCTCATCAGAAGGAGATAAAGAATCCGTAAAATCGATTTCTAATGCCGGACTGGATCTTGAGGTTTGTGGACTTGCCCGTGTATTGAAAAAAGATATTGATGCCTGTTTTGACAGTGATGTAGGACTTGTGCATACTTTCGTCCCTACTTCTGAAGTACAGCGGACATACACCATCAAAAAAAGCCAGGAAGAAGTAATTCAAATGGCTGTGGAGGCTGTCCAGTACGTTAAAGATAACGGGAGAAAATGCATGTTTTCTGCAATGGACGCTACGAGAACCGAACCTGAATATCTCATAAAGGTTTTCAAAGCAGTGCAGGAGGCAGGATGCGATATTATTAACGTGCCAGATACTGTTGGCGTTATGGTTCCATCAGCGATGTACAGGCAGATAAGGGATATAGCTGCTGAAATAACGATTCCCATTGATGTACATTGCCATAACGATTTCGGGCTTGCTGTAGCAAACAGCCTCATGGCAGTCGAAGCAGGTGCATCCCAGGTTCAGGTTACAATAAATGGAATAGGTGAAAGGGCAGGAAATGCCGATCTTTCCCAGACAGTCATGAGTCTGACCTCAATCTACGGGGCAAAGACGAATATTCGCACTGAATATCTTGTAGAAACCTCGAAAATGATTGAAAACTATACTGGAATCAGGCTGCCTCCAAATACACCTGTAGTGGGTCAAAATGCCTTTTCCCATGAGTCAGGAATCCACAGCCAGGGAGTACTCGAAAAATCCGATACTTTCGAGCCCGGAATAATGACCCCGGAAATGGTAGGACACAGACGTCGTATTGTCCTTGGTAAGCACACAGGTAAACATGCAGTCAAGCAGTCTCTCGAATCTGCAGGTATAATCAGCAATGACAAGCAGCTTGATGAAATTGTATCCAGAATTAAGGAGATTGCAAATAAGGGGAAGCAAATTACAGATGCGGACCTTTATGCGGTTGCCTCTGCCGTGCTTGGAAAAGCAAGTTCGGAAGAAGAACTGATTAAACTCAAAGAAGTCTCTGTAATGACAGGAAATATCCTGACACCAACTGCAGTAGTCAAAGCAGATATCGAAGGTAAAGAAATCATTGCAGCAAAGACAGGAGTTGGCCCTGTGGATGCCGCCCTCAAAGCAGTAAGGGATATTCTGGGAGAAAGTAATCACTTCAGGCTCCAGGAATTCAGGATCGATGCAATTACAGGTGGAGCAGATGCCCTTGCAGACGTATACATAGGTCTCGAAAATGAGAAGGGCAGAGTTGTAACTGCAAGATCTGCAAACCCGGACATAGTAATGGCCTCTGTAGAAGCTCTTGTAAATGCTATGAACCTGCTTTATAAAAGAGAAGAAAAAAGCTAAAGTTTGACTTGGGCCGGCTAAAACAGACCAGCGGGCTTGAGTGCTATAGTTAAAAGACAAAAAGACCGGATAAGAGCCACATACTCGTTTTCGGGTCTGTGTTCCATAATTCATGTATAAAAAGTAAAATAAAATGAGATGGAATACAGACCCATGCCTTATCCAATTATTGATTCTCACTGTCACCTTGATTTTCCTAAATTCAACAGCGATAGAGAAGAAACCATTCTCCGAGCCAGAGAGGCAGGAGTTGCCGAAATGGTCAACTCCGGAATTTCCCTGAAAGGCAACCGCATTAGCCTTGAACTTGCGAAAACACACGAAGATGTTCATGCCACACTTGGCCTGAGTCCTGATATTGGTAGGGAAGGTGAGGATAAAGAAATAAATGCTATTCTTGCCCAGATTGAAGTCAATTCAGGAAAAGCAGTTGGAATCGGAGAAGCAGGCCTGGATTTTCAGGACTGCAAAACAAACAAAGAACGTGAGAGGCAAGCCGCTGCATTCAAAAAAGTAATTGAGCTTGCAAAAGATCTGGACAAACCTCTTATAGTACATGCTCGGCTGGCTGAGGCAGAAGTGCTGAAACTTGTCAGAGACGCGGACACAGTTATCTATCATTGCTACAGTGGTTCTGTTGAGACCATGAGGGAAATCGTGGATATGGGATACTATATTTCCCTGGCAACTCTTGTCTGCTTTTCCAAACATCACCAGACTCTTGCAGAAGCCGTTCCGCTTGAAAATTTGCTTCTGGAAACTGACAGTCCCTTCCTTTCTCCCCGTAAAGGCAGAAACGAGCCTGCCTTCATAGTAGACTCGGTTCCGGTAGTAGCGCAACTTAAGGATATTGAGCCGGCAGAAATTGCAAAATTGACTACCGAAAATGCACGCAGGGCTTTTAATATCTAAATCTCAGACATAATTCTCAGACATACTAAAAGCAAAGAATAAACTAACAGTAAGGAAAGCGTAAGAAAGGGAAGTAATACAGAAAGGGAAGCAAGGAAAAAAGGAAAAGATAAGTGAAAGAGGAAAAACTATGGAAGTCCGGTATATTTGCCCTACAGCTTACGATTCCAGTGTCTATCTGGTAAATGGGAAAGTGCTGATCGACACGGGAATGAACAGCGACCTGATTATTGAGCAACTGGAGAAATATATAAAGCTAACCGACCTTGAATTAATAATCCTGACACATTGCCATTATGACCATACCGCAGCAGCTGCGACTATTTCAGAAAGGAGCGGTGCAAAGGTCGGAATACATAAAGCCGACCTAAAGGGCATAAATGATGAATACCTCAGTGTTTCCGTACTTTTCGGAGAACGGGCACCTGCGGTCAGACCCACAATTACATATGAAGAAGGAGATAAAATTGACATAGGAAACGGGGAATACCTGGAAGTAATCCATACCCCGGGTCACTCAAAAGGAAGTATCTGCCTCTATGAACCGGTCTCAAAAAGTCTCTTTTCCGGGGATACTGTATTTCCAGGCGGGAGTTTCGGAAGAATGGACTTTGAGGGCTCGGAACCTGAAAATATGGCCGGCTCAATAGAAAAACTCACAAAACTGGATGTAAAAGCCTTGTATTCTGGACATGGAGCCCCTACGGACAGGGATGGGAATAACCAGATTATGGCTTCGTACAGAATGTTAAAAATAATGATGGGCGAATAAAAGTACGAAAAAGAGGAGCCTTAAAGCAAATTATGGCCAAAAATACAGCAATTTCAAAAAAAGATAAGAACTTAAATTCTGAAAAGCCGAATAAAGGAAGAGTAAGTAGAAGAACCGGTTTTTTTAGGACAAAAAAATCTGAATTAAGACAAAAAACGGAAGAAGAAGCTGAATTCAGGGGAAAGTCAGGGATAAAACCCGAAAAAGCCCAAGGAAAAGAAACAGAAATAAAACAAGAGCATCATTTTTCAAAAGTAAAATCCCCGGCAGAAAGAGGAAAAAAACCTGGGAAAGAATCCGAAACCAAACACAGGAAGAAGGAAAGAAAAGAAAAATCTGTTTCTTCCCGCATACCTGTATCGAAATTTCTTCCAATGAGCTCTGAGGAAGTGAAAGCTCGCGGCTGGAAAGAACTTGATATTATTCTGATTTCTGGGGATGCCTATGTAGACCATTCCAGTTTCGGCACGGCAATAATAGGAAGAGTCCTTGAAGATGCCGGTTTCAGAGTAGGAGTAATCGCCCAACCGCGCTGGGACAGCCCTGAAGATTTCAAAAAACTTGGAAAACCCAGGCTCTTTTTTTCCGTAAGTGCAGGAAATACAGACTCTATGGTCAGCAATCTGACCCCAGGTCTGAAGCCGCGGGAAAAGGATGTTTATTCCCCTGGAGGCAAAGCAGGGCTTCGTCCGAACCGTGCTGTGATAATTTACTCGAACAGGATAAAAGAGGCTTTCCCTGAAGTGCCTATAGTGCTTGGGGGCATTGAGGCTTCCTTAAGACGCTTTGCCCATTATGACTATCTTTCGGATAAGGTCAGGCAATCCATTCTGGCTGACGCGCCTGCTGACCTCATAGTCTATGGCATGGGAGAGCTTCAGATCGTGGAAATTGCAAAACGGCTGCAAGCTGGGGAAGATATCAGAAATATCAGAGATATTCCGGGCACAGTATGGAAGATGGAAGTTAAAGCCTGGAAAGAACTCAAAGAAAGAGCCGAAAAGTCAGATAACAGGCCGAATAAACAAGAAAGGGATGAACAGGAATGGAATAAACAGGAACAAGATAAAACAGAACAGGACAAATCTCAGGAACAGAACAACCCTGAACAAAAAAATGGGAAAATAGCTGAGGATGCAGCCGTATTTTTAAAGCGATATCTCGAAATTCCTTCCTTTTCAGAGGTTTCTCAGGATAAAACAGCCTTTGCAAAAGCTTTTCGCATTTATTTTGCGGAACAGAACCCTGTTACTGGAAAAGGAGTTATTCAGCCTCACCCGAAAACCGTAATCGTGCAGAACAGGCCAATGCGCCACCTTACAGAGTTTGAAATGGATCATGTGTATGAACTGCCGTTCACTGGCGACTCCCATCCTTCCTATACTGAACCCGTTCCTGCCCTGGAAATGGTAAAATTTTCCCTGACAACACACAGAGGCTGTTTCGGAGGCTGTGCTTTCTGTGCAATTACAGAGCACCAGGGACGCATGATTGCAAGCCGCAGTATCGAATCCGTGTTACGTGAAGCAAAAAAGCTCACAGAAAGACCGGATTTCAAGGGTATTATAAATGGAGTTGGCGGCCCAAGCGCAAACATGTACGGCATGGAGTGTAAAACCTGGGGAAAAAAAGGAGCCTGCCTGGACAAATCCTGCCTTTACCCTCGAGTTTGCCCTGCTCTGGATACCAGCCACAAAAAGCTGCTTGAACTCTTACGCCGCCTGCGTGAACTTCCAGGAGTCAAGCAGGTCTTTACAGGTTACGGGGTACGCTATGATCTGGCTCTTAAGGACGAAGAGTACCTCGAAGAACTTTGCGCTTACCATATTAGCGGCCAATTGCGGATCGCACCTGAACACTTTTCGAGGCAAGTCACAAATGCAATGTGTAAGCCAGGCAAAGAAGTCTACGAAAAATTTACCCAAAAATTTACAGATCTCAACCGGAAGTGTGGCAAAAACCAGTATATTGTAAACTACCTGATGTCAGGGCATCCGGGCTGTAATCTTGCAGATATGATAGAAATGGCAGAGTATGTACGGGATCATGGAGGCTACACCGAACAGGTACAGGACTTTACCCCAACCCCTATGACCGTATCGACATGCATGTACTATGCGGGATTGGACCCATTCACAGGCAAAAAAGTATACGTTGCGAGAGGTAAGAAAGAAAAAGCCATGCAAAGAGCCCTTATGCACTACAGGAACCCTGCAAATTACGAGCTTGTATATGAAGCTCTGGAGAAGGCAGGAAGACTTGACCTTGTAGGTAATGCTCATAAGTGTTTGATAAGAAGAAAAGAAAAAAGGCAAAAGTAAGCGACAAAGGTAAGCGGTGAAGGTAAAGTTGTTCGTATCGAAATTAGAGTAAATCAATGAAGGTATACTAATTCTGTAAATTTTAATTTGTGATACATAGGCTTTGTTGTAAAACCTTTGCATAAATAAAAAATATGTTTTACAGTGCAATTTGAAAATGTAAGATTAAAAACAGAATCATGCTCGTTACACAAAAATTTGGCATTAAATTTACAGAAAATCAGGCAGCTTCCCTTATTTAAGATTACTATTTCTATTTTTTATGTGCCGAATAACAATTTTGGTTATTGAAATTATTGTACCTATTGTGATTAGAACTGCTATGATCACAAAGGGTCCAGCACCTATTATACTACCGAGAAATATAAGCAAGTTTTTTGCTCTGGAAAAATATAATAGGCAACAGTAATGATTATTAGCATCACAATTAGTGCTGTTGCTATTGATTGAACTGTTATTTTCTGTAACATAAGCTTACACTATTACTTAATTGAGTTTTTGATCATTTAACTGTTTTGTTAAAAAATGATCCTGTTATCGATGTAGAACATCATCAATTTTTCGATACACTGTAAGGTCAAAAAATATCATTAGCATTTTTTAACAAATATAATACGAAAGGAACTCATGAAAAAACCTAAAGATTCAGTAATTTTCCCTTAAAACTACTCGATAGGTGGCAGCATCGGTAGTGTTACAAATTTTTTGTAAATTTGAAGTCAAATCTTTGTATAGTCTGGTAAAAATTGAGCTTCTAATATGAAATCTTCTACTCAATTACCTTCTGAGATTTGTTATTTTACAGAAAATCATGCACACTGCCAAATCAATCAATTATTATTTCTTAAACCAGTTGTAAAAAACACACATAATCCTATGTAAGCATGGCTTAGGTTCACCTTTATAACCCCTGACACTCACGCCAAAAAGACCTCAATTTACCACTTACCTGCCCGCAGTAAGTGTCCAGAGGTCTTTCCTTGATCTCAATTGACAGGTTTGCCTCACCGTCCCAGCTAAAATGGGCAACTATTCCGTTTCCTTCAAGTACCCCGGAATTTCCGGATTGGACTTCGATTCCGTATCTCTGAAGTTTTTTCTTCATGCAGGAAAATACGTCAGGAGTTACATTTCTAAATTTAATCCCCTGACAGCCCACAGTATCCAGTTTCCTGTCGCCCATACTTCATCACATAATTTTCTCTATTGAGCCGTGGCACTCTTTAACAAATTCGCTTATTTTCCAGGCTACAATCTCGTAACTGACAATGAAGGGCTTTTTCGTGATTGTGATAATAAGTTTTGACTCTCCATCCCATTCAAAATCTGCAGCGATTCCCTGTCCTGAAAGCTTTCCTCTATCGCCAGGCGGGACAAAAATGCCTATGTCCTGAAGTTTTTTCTTCATACATTTAAAACTAACAGGTGAAACGTTATGGAAAGTTATTGAATTATCACTCACGATCCTATCCTCCTGACCTACTTATGAGGTTGACATCTAAGTACAGCATTCAATAACAAAAATCACTCAGGAGATAAAAATATACTGTTTTTTTACTGTTGACGCGACACCAGACAAGGAGATAGAACAAGGAGATAGAATTACTCTATCGCCATTGCCACTAGTTCTACAATATCAATAACCTCGATATTTCCACCTGCATCTCTGAGGTTTCTCACACAGAGAGGGCAGGAGGTAACAATATAATCCACACCTTCTGGCACGTCTTGAAGTCTATTTCTTGCAAGCTCAAGGGAAATATCAGGATACCCTGTCCGTACTCCGCCTCCGCCGCCGCAGCAGCGAGCGTCTTCTTTAATGTTTTTCATCTCCTTGAGGGTACAGATTGCCTGGATAACCGTTCTTGGAGCGTCATAAACTTTGTTATGCCTACCCAGATGACAGGGATCGTGATAAGTAACTGTAAGGTCAAGTTTCTTCAAATGGAGTTTTTCCAGGTGTTCGGCAAGGAATTCAGGGAGACTTATAACCTTAAGCTCTTCGGGGTAGTTGTTCTTGAGCGTTGTATAACAGCCTGCACAACTCGTGATAACTGTATGTGCTCCTACTCTCCGGATCTGCTCAAGGTTGTATCTCATGATCTTTTCTGCGTCCTCCTTAAATCCGGTACGCAGGAGGGGGGAGGCACAGCACTGTTCATCAGGCAGGAGAGTTATTCCAAAACGCTGTAGAATCCCAAAAGTTTTTTTAGCAAACTCCGGGTAGCGGTAAGAATCGAAGCAACCCATGAAATAGACATAATCGGACTTTTTAGGCAGTTGAGAACGTTCTATTTCGGAGAGCCAGTGTTTACGATCTTTTATTTCTCCGAAAGAGTTACCGTATGTCATAATGGATGATTTCAAGTTTTTCTGGGCGTCAGTTGTGATGCCACATCTTACAAGCTGAGCCCGGGCAGCTTCCACGACCTCAGGTGGATTTGCTCCTGCAGGGCACCTAGAAGCGCAGATCCCGCAGGTTGTGCAGGAAGCCAGGCTTGGAAGCACACTTTTGGAAGGGGGCATGCCTTCAAGCAAGCTTTTGATAATCAGCATTCTGCCGCGCGTATTTGCAGATTCCCAACCTACCACGTCAAATACAGGACAAACCGAGCGGCAGGTTCCGCACTGTACGCATCTATAAACTGACCTGCGGTCAACATCAAAGGGCTGCTTTTTGCTCTCATCCTTGTTTATTTTGATTTTATCCGGCTTCTCTGCCTGCTCAGTTTCCTTTTTTCCTTCGTTTTTCATGGTTTTCACAGCCCCAGCTTGCCCGGATTCAGTATACCTTTCGGGTCAAGGACATTTTTGATTGCACGCATTACCTCAAGGGCAGGGCCCCATTGGGCTTCCATGTATTCGGCCCTGGCCGCACCTATTCCATGTTCGGAGCTGACCGTGCCTCCAAGCTCAATCGCTGTCCTGTGGACCAGATCTGCAGCTTTGTTCAGGCGATCCCATTCGTCTTTATTCAGGACATCAATGAAGAAAGCAAGGTGCAGGTTTCCGTCTCCTATATGCCCGTACTTCATAGCAGGCAGGTTGAATTTCTCAGCGATCTCCTGTGCTCGTTTTAGCAGTTCCGGGATCTTCTTTATGGGAACCCCCACATCTTCTCCAACATAGATGCGGGTCTTGGTCGGGTCCAAGCGGGAAACTGCAGCTCCTACGAGTTTTCTGGCTGCCCAGATCTCTGCCATTTCCTTTTCACTTTCCGCAAGCCTCATGGAAAGAACCAGGGAAGAACAGACTTTCATAATCTGTTCTGCGGCTTCATGTGCCGAGCTTTCAGTGCCGTCAACCTCGAAAAGAATCACATCGCCTTCCGAAGGAAGTACAAGTTTCGGGTCGTAACGTTTGAGAACCTGCAAGGAAACCCTATCCAGGATCTCGCAGGCTGAAGGAATGACTCCGTTTGAGAAGGTTTTTACAACTGCCTGCCCTGCAATTTCCGCATTCTCAAAGGAAGAAATTACCAGTTTTCGGGTTTTCGGAAGAGGGGCAATCTTCAGCCTGGCTTTTGTGACAATGCCGAGTGTGCCTTCCGAGCCTATAATAAGCTGGGTCAAATCATATCCTGCAGCGGATTTCAGCATCTTTGAACCTGTGTGGATAACTGTCCCGTCCGCAAGCACCACTTCAAGGTCGCGAACATAGTTTCTGGTAGTACCGTACTTAACACAGCGCATTCCGCTTGCATTGTAAGCTATCATACCTCCGATAGTGCACATGGCTGAACTGCCAGGATTGGGAGGAAAGAAAAAGCCATATGGCTTTAGCGCTTCGTTTAAAGCATCCTGAATAATCCCAGGTTCTACCGAGACCTGAATATTATCAATATCGATTTCAAGAATCCGGTTCATGCCCGACATATCCAGCACAATTCCCCCTTTAACAGGGACTGCACCTCCTGCAAGTCCGGTGCCTGCTCCCCTTGCAGTTACAGGAATCTCATTCTCATAGGCAAGCCTTACAATCCGGCTTACTTCGTCTGTGCTTTTCGGGCGTACTACGTAATCAGGCATTCCCTTAACCTGGGATGCATCAGAAGAATAACAATAAAGTTCTGAAGGCGAGACTGAGAGTCGTCCACCAACGATTTTTTGAAGTTCTGTAATTATATTCATTCTAGGCCTCAAATTGAAATTCAGATGTGAAAAATAGAATTTCTGTCACGGCTGGAGACAGGTAATGACAGACAAATGAAAGATGAGTTGCAAAGATGAGTTGCAGCAGATAATCAAGATTAATAATATATAAGAATATACCATCCTCCTTCCCTCTGAAGAACACCATTCTTCTTCTGAAGAATATCATTCTCTTTCTGAAGAGTTCATGGAATAAATCGTAAAGCTGAGCACCTTTCAGTTTCAGAAAAACGATGAGTAAAAGAAACTTTCAGGAAAAAGTGCAGGACAAACCTTTACATTCTGGTAGATATAAGAGGACAAACATGACACGGTACTTTGAGATAGAACAGAGAGACGGAGCAGCAAGGATAGGAAAACTTCTGCTGTCTCCCGAGCTTCGTACGCCCTGCATTTTGAGTACGGCAGAACTCGGAAAGCTTGAAAACCCTGGCCCTGTTGTTGATGCAGGGAGTTTCTGGAGTGTGAAAACCGATGCAGAGCTTGAAGCATATGTAAAGCAAATCCGGGAAAAAGCAGGAAATGGGACTCTCATAATCCTGCCGCATCAAGCTTATCCGCCTGCCATTCCAGTCGAATCCCTCAGGAAAGTCGAAAGACTTACTGCCCTTAATAACGAAAATGTCGAAGATACAGGCCCTACAGGCTCTCTCCTGAGAGTAGGAGGAAAGCGTGAGAAAACCGACCTGTATGTAATGGAAGGAGCAGGCACCCTGGAAAATAATGCACGAAGATTTATCGAGACCGTAATAGAGTTTAGAAAGCAGATTCCTCCTGATACAGCTCTCTATGCCCCAAATCTTGCGCTTCCTGAAAACATAGCTATGCTGGTCTACCTCGGAATTGATATTCTGGACGATACCAGAGCGGAAATTACGGCCTATTCCGATATTTACCTAACAGCGGCAGGCAGCTTTTATCTTGATTCCCTGACAGAGTTTCCCTGCAGGTGCAAGGTATGTTCTGGAAGTACGCCTGCAGAGCTCAGGAAGCTCCCGAGGATCGAGAGAGCAAAATTCCTTTCAGCTCACAATAGGAATGCCCTCGAAGCCGAACTTTCCCTTGTGCGGGAAAGGATCAGGGCCGGAGCATTGAGGGAGTACATCGAAGGCCAGTGCAGGGTTAAGCCCTGGCTCACAGCCCTGTTAAGACTTGGCGATTTCGAATACTCTTACCTTGAAGAAAGAGTTCCTGCTTTTCGGCAAAACCAGCTTCTTGCAGATACCTCGGAAGCCCTATCTCGAATTGAGGTGGCAAGATTTGCACGGCGCATACAAGAAAGGTATACACCTCCGGACCTTGAGATTCTCGTACTTTTCCCCTGCGCGGCCAGAAAACCTTACTCAACCTCCCAATCCCATCAGAAATTTATTCTGGCCCTTGGAAAATATAGGAAATTTGTCCATGAAGTGATTTTAACCTCACCTCTTGGAATAGTGCCCAGAGAATTGGAATTGACATACCCTGCGGCCCATTATGACACTGCGGTTACAGGGCACTGGGACGAAGAAGAAAAAGCCTGGGTTTCAGGCTGTCTTGAAGCTTATCTCTCAAAATACAGGTACAGGGCTGTAATCGCCCACGTCGAAGGGGCATATAGGGAAATCTGCGAACGAGCAGCGAGCAACCTGGGGATTGAAATTACCTATACTGCGACAGGAAGTCTTGTGTCTATAGAGGCTCTTTCAAACCTCAAGAATACCGTTGAGTCTATCTGCACATCCGAAAGCTTCAGCAAGAAAAGCCTGAATGCGGAAGAAGATAAGAAGAATTTCGTAAGAGCGATTGCAGAATATCAGTTAGGTAAAGATGCTACACTTCTTTTCTCTGAGAAAGCTGGAAAGCTTGCAGTCAAAGGCCGCTTCCCTAAGTATCAGCTCTTTTCCGGGAAGAAACAACTTGCAACCCTGATTCCTCAATACGGAATGCTTGCTCTTTCCCTCGAAGGGGCTGAACTGATGCTAAAGAGCGAGAAATACCTAGTAAAAATTGATGATTTTCTCCCACGCGGTTCCATCCTTGCTCCAGGAGTTACTCAGGCAGACCCTGGAATACGGCCAAATGATGAGGTAATTGTACTCGGGAAAAAAGCGCTCTGTGTAGGGCGAGCTGTGATGAGCGGAGAGGAAATGGTGAAATCCAGTAGAGGAGTTTCAGTGGATGTCAGGCATATCAAGAAACTCTGAGCTGGCACGCGGCTCTCTGAAATAAGTTCTGTCGCAATCAGTTTTACTGATATCAGTTCTACGAAAACCAGCTCTACAAAAACCAACTCTATGAAAATCAGCTATAAGAAAATCAGTTTATGAAATCTGGACTCTAGACTTCAGAATGGCTTCAGAAGAACTTCAGAGAGATTCCAGAAAGAATTTTTCCTCTCGAAGAAATAATAAAATGGCAGGAATATATTAGATATTATGATAAGGCTTTTTGCACCTGAGGACTTCCAGGAAGTAGGCGAAATAGAAAGTGAGGCCTTTTCGGAGCACAACTCCCTCTTGTATATGAGCTTTTACGAAACCGTGGGGGATGGTTTCCTTGTCGCGGAGCAGGATGGAAAAATCGTGGGGTACGTAGTAGGCTATCGTTCCGCAGAAAGTGAAGGACACATTTTTTCTGTCGGTGTCAAAGAAGAGTATCGGGGAAAAGGAATAGGTACAGCACTAATTCATGCCATCTGTGATATCTTTGTTGCGAACGGACTTAGGTACGCAAGGCTCGAAGTAAGAGATAGTAACAAAAGGGCACAAAAATTGTATAGGTCCATTGGATTTGTATCCTGCTGGACCGAGAAAAAATATTACTCAGATGGAGAAGACGGGATGGTGATGAAAATGCACCTTCACCCTTATCGTCTCCTGATTTCAAAACAAAAATATCTGGAATCTATAGTTTCAGATAACGAATTCCTAGTCACATTCAAGGATCCTATCAGTTATTACCCATGAGCTTGATGACGGAATTCAGCGATTCCCTCATATGAGCTGGTGCTTCCTCAAAGATAGGGTCGTCCCGGGACATAAGAGTTGCAAGCTCGCCTCCCAAAATAAAAATTGCGCGCTTGTGATCTGCCTTGCTCCGGTGAATGTGTACAGGGCTTATGGATAAAGCCTTGTAATCATCGAATTCGTGCGTTACCCCGTGCCTTTCAAAATATCTCTTCATTTGGGCCATATACGTGTGTAGTTGTATGAGCTCTTCCTTGTGCATAGCGAACAGACCTACAATTTTACAAGATCAATTTAATATTATCTTGAATCAGATAAAAGAATTATCCGCGGAAATTAACTTCCTAGTTTTGTATAATAAAGTTTTTCATATAATGTATATGATAAATAATGAAGGATTATGGCAGAAAGTGTGAAGTTTAGCACTATGGTGTGAAATAATACCAAATCGTGGTGATCACATGGACCCTATATATAAAGATTACACATAAGACGACAGTTCAGATATAGTTAACTTTAGAAG
>DATMYS010000263.1:0-10589 GCA_035560835.1 Methanosarcina sp. | reverse complement strand
CTTGACTTTTATATAAAATAAACATTTTCATATAGGAAGAAAAATAATACATTTCATAATCACTGCAGCCTTTAAAAGGCATAATATGAGATATTTTTGAAAAATCGGTCTCTTTTAAGATAAAATTTTTAATCCACTGTGGGGAGGAGTCAGTATTAAGAGAAGAAGCAAGACTGATATCGCAGAAGAAATTTTGAAAGTAGCAATGAATGGAGCGAATAAAACTCACATTGTAAATGAGGCAAATGTTAATTTCAATATTGCCTCGAAATATCTGGAAATGCTGAACGAAAAAGAACTCATCAGGCATGAAAATGGATTTTTCATTACTACTGATAAGGGAAAGGTTTTTCAGGAAATTGCTAAAGAACTAAAACTTTAAACTTATTTTCATTAACTTTTTAATTTTCTTGTTACAATTGGCTATGTAAAGCCTGCCTTTATCCATAGAGCTCATCCTAAAATCAATTTTATTCTCAAACCAATAAGGTTTCAGAACTATTTTCTATTACCAGAAACTCAATTGATTGCTCGGAATGAGAGATTCAGAGTAGCAATTTTAAGTTTCCGGGATCAGCTCAATTATAAGCGTTCGAGCGCAAGAGCCCCGAGGAACGCCATTGTTTCAAATATTTCTTTATTTTCCGGAATTAGAGCCTCATAAGGTTTGTCAAAAGTAAAAGCCATAATCCCGAAAATCATCCTCTGAGTCTTAATAGGAATGTAATACCCCTTTCCTGCAGGAAGATTATCTGTTCCGTGGCCAGCTGGCTGACCATTTTTGTAAGCCCACAGGGCAATGGCTTTTTCTTTGTCGTCTAAGGGATACAAAGTGTCACCTGCTCCTATCTGAAGCCCAGATGGGCTGGGGATAAGTACCGCAAAGACACCCGGTGCAAAATTGTGCATTTGATCAGCGAGAGTTTCGAAGACTTCTTGCCGTGTTTTTGCCTCCACAAGTCCACGGGAAAGGCCTGAAGTTGCTTCCACTTCAGCTTCGCTCTGCCAGATCTGTGGCAGAAGGTGACGCAGTCGTGTGGCAAGGCTGCTAATTATGAGAGCAATAGTAACGTACCCGACAAAAGCAATAAAA
Source organism: Methanosarcina sp. (assembly GCA_035560835.1). Lineage (GTDB taxonomy): Archaea > Halobacteriota > Methanosarcinia > Methanosarcinales > Methanosarcinaceae > Methanosarcina. The sequence goes on along the minus strand of DATMYS010000263.1, from coordinate 9,496 downwards.
TACTGCAAATCATCAACAGTAAATGAATAGTAAGGTTTGACAAAAAGGAAATCGAAAACCAAAATGCTCAAAACTGCCGTAAACAGAGCCACTCTGCGCCTGAAAAAGAACGCAGATATCAGAACTGGAATGATCTGAATTATCAGCAAGTTTGAAGAACTGATATACTCTTTAAGAAAAAAATTTATGCCCACAATGGCTGTAATCAGGATGAGACTGATCACATACTCCACTGTAAAGAAAAGTGGAATTTGCTTTTTGAGAGGTATGTATACGCTTTTTCCCTTTGGCTCGTATAAGTGAATGTCAATACCATGCGACTGTCGTATCACCCTATAAACCGGAGAAAAAACTAAATCCAGACCGTGAGGTTTTCCTAACATGATCATACTGACATTGCTTCTTCTGGAATAACGTATAATCTCGTCAGCAACGTCATTTCCACGGTAACGCACTATCTTTCCACCTAGCCGTCTCCCTGTTTCAAGAGCTTGATTTATCCAGAGACGCTCCTGAGAAGATAACGCTCTTTCATCATTGACATCTACCGAAAACACAATCAAATCAGCATCGAATCTGGTTGCAAGCCTGTATGCTGCCCTGACCATGTGTTCAGCTGTCGGGCCTGGACGGATACAGACAAGAAGCCTTTCTGCTGCCGGCCAGGGGCCCGGAATAGCCCTAGTCCTCATATAGCCTATCATCCTCTTGTCTGTGGATTCAGCCATGTATCGTAGAGCAAGTTGCCTGAGTGCAAGAAGATTTCCTATTCTGAAAAAACTTTGAACAGCTGCTTCAGCCATATCTTTTACATAGACTTTTCCGGCTTTGAGACGAAGATTTAGCTCTTCTGGAGTGACGTCAATTAATCGAATCTCATCTGCATTAGAAAGGAAAGCATCCGGTACAATTTCAGAAACTCTGATGCCAATTATCTGGGCAACGGCATCATTCTGGCTCTCAATATGCTGAATATTGACAGTTGTATAAACCGAAATTCCTGCTTGCAGAAGTTCTTCTACGTCCTGATACCGTTTCAAATGCCTGCTAGCAGGAGCGTTGGTATGAGCTAACTCATCTACAAGAACGATTTGCGGATGGCGTCGGATGACTGCGTCGAGATCGATTTCCCTGAGAGAAAGGGTCTGATGTTCGATAGAAAGTGTTGGAATGACCTCAAAGTTCTCAACCAGAGCATTGGTCTCAGGTCTATCATGAGTCTCTATATAGCCGATTACAACATCTTTTCCTTCTCGTTGCCTCTGAAGTGCATCTTGAAGCATTGAATAGGTTTTTCCAACACCTGCTGCATAACCAAGGTAAATTGTTAGCCTTCCTTCATTAGCCTTTTTTTCATCACTACGAGCAATGAAAAGCAGGTCTTCGGCCAGAGGTCTTCCTTCGTCATCAAAACGGTTGGATGCCACAATTTCCTCCTTCAGTTGGATTGACTTACTTGATCAAGTGCCCTGTTGAGCGATAGCACATTTACGTAAGCTCCTGTAAAGGGAGAATCAACAGATTCTGCAAGTACGAGAGCTTTAATCTTTTCTTCCGGAAGATTTCGTGCCTTTGCTACAACAGGTACCTGTATCAGTGCAGATTCCAGGCTGATATGTGGATCAAGTCCACTACTCGAAGCCGTAACCAGATCGGAAGGTATAGGGCCAGTTATGCCAGTTTTTTGAAATTTACTTGTCCTGTTAGCAATCGATTCCAGGAGAACCGCATTTGTTGGGCCGAGGTTAGACCCTCCAGAAGAAGTCGCATCGTATCCGCTTGCTGAAGGCCTGCTCTGGAAGTATTGAGGTGCAGTGAAATTCTGACCAATAAGAGTTGACCCAATAATCCGGTTGTCATTATCAACAATCAGGCTTCCATGAGCTTGATTCGGAAAAAGTAAACCAGAAACAATTGTCACTGCCATGGGATAGACTAAGCCTGTAATGATAAACAACACTGCAAATAGTAACGTGGCTTTTTTGATCGATGTCACTTCAATACCTCCTCAGGTATGCATTAATCCGGCCAATACCAGATCAATAATCTTGATTCCAATAAACGGAGCGATTACTCCTCCAAGGCCAAAGATGGTCAGGTTATAGGCAAAGAGTTTCGACGCCGGCATACTCTTGAACTTTACTCCGGCAAGAGCAAGAGGAATCAACATTGGAATTACCAGAGCATTGAATATGACTGCCGAAAGAATGGCCGATTCAGGAGTTGCAAGACCCATGATATTCAGGATTTTAAGCTGTGGATAAATTCCTATAAGAGCAGCAGGGATAATTGCAAAATATTTGGCTATATCATTTGCAATGGAGAAAGTTGTCAAAGCTCCTCTTGTCATCAGAATCTGCTTTCCAATCTCAACAATATCCAGCAGTTTCGTAGGGTCGCTGTCAAGGTCAATTATGTTTGCAGCTTCCCTTGCAGGCTGTGTTCCATTGTTCATTGCCACGGCCACATCAGCTTGAGCAAGAGCAGGAGCGTCATTTGTTCCATCCCCTGTCATGGCAACCATGTACCCTTCATTCTGATAATCTTTGATCATTCTAAGTTTATCATCAGGTTTAGCTTCTGCCAGATAATCATCGACCCCGGCTTCTGCTGCAATAGTGGCAGCAGTAAGATGATTATCGCCTGTGATCATAATCGTCTTTATTCCTATCTGGCGCAGGTCTGCAAACCTCTCCTTAATACCTGTTTTCAAAATATCCTTTAGGAATATAACACCAAGAATGACTTCATTGCGAGCAACTACAAGAGGTGTGCCACCTGCAGATGCAATTCCATCCACTTTCGCCTTAAGATCCGACGGAATAACGCCTCCACGTTCCAAAACTGCCTTTGTTATTGCATCGTAAGCACCCTTTAGATAAGTTATTTCGCCGCATTGTGCACCACTAACTCTTGTTGCGGCTGAAAATGGTATGAATGTGACATTTTCGGGAGAAAACGGAGTCTTTCCTGTTTTTTCCTGAATCAGAACAAGAATACTCTTTCCTTCTGGTGTGTCATCCGCAAAAGAAGATAGGAGAGCAGCTTCCATCAACTCTTCATTTGATCTGCTATTTACTGTCAAAAATTCGGCTGCTTGACGGTTACCTAAGGTGATTGTGCCTGTTTTGTCCAGCAGTAGGACATTGACATCTCCTGCAGCCTCGATTGCCCTTCCTGAGAGAGCTATGACGTTTAACTGGAATAAACGATCCATTCCAGCTATTCCTATTGCTGGAAGCAGAGCTGCAATAGTTGTGGGCGCTAAACAGACAAAAAGCGCGATCAGTACTGTAAGACTTGCAGGAGAGCCTCTTCCGCTTGAGGCGGCACTGTATGCAGAAACCGAATACGTACTGGCTACAACTGCTAGGAACACTCCAGTAAGTGCAATAAGAAGTATTTCGAGAGCTATTTCGTTAGGAGTCTTTCTTCTCTCTGCGCCTTCTACCATTGAGATCATGCGGTCAAGAAATGTTTGCCCTGGATCAGTAGTGATTCTGACAATAATCTCATTGGCAATAACTGTAGTTCCTCCGGTAACTGCGCTACGGTCACCGCCTGATTCACGTACTACAGGCGCTGATTCTCCGGTTATTGCGGATTCATTAACTAATGCGGCTCCTTTTACAACTTCTCCATCTCCAGGAATTATTTCGTTTGCCTTTACAAGGACAAGATCGCCTTTTCGGAGATCGGAAGAAGAAATTTCGGTAGAAGTAGCATCAAAAGAGTCTGTTGTGAGCTTTCTGGCTGGAACACTTGTTCTTGACTGCCTTAGAGATGCTGCTCTAGCTTTTCCACGACCTTCGGATAGGGATTCAGCAAAATTTGAAAATAAAACTGTCAGCCATAGCCAGAAGGATACAAAGATTGTAAAGAAGGGAGATTTTTGAGTAGCAATCTCAATTACAGAACTAATTGTGGTCAGGATACCTCCGATTTCCACAAGTAGCATAACAGGATTTTCTTTCTGCTGGCGCAGATCAAGTTTCAGCACTGAACTAACGAGTGCTTCACGAATAAGTTTAGGCTCAAAAGCACCTAAACGGGGGAATCGCTTTCGTGACATTATTAGATTCCTCCTACCATCGAAAGATGTTCAGCGATTGGCCCCATTGCAAAAAGCGGGAAGAATGTAAGAGCTCCGATGATAAGAATCACTAGAATTGTCCAGATTGAAAATGTAACGGAGTCTGTGAGAAGAGTTCCTGAGCTAGGTGGAACTTTTTTCTTTTGTGCTAACGATCCTGCCATGGCTAACATAGCGACTGCCGGGACAAATCTACCTATTAACATTGCCAGGCTACCTATGAGTGTGTAGAACGGCTTTGATGCATCAAATCCGGCAAAAGCGCTACCATTATTTTGAGACATGGAGGCAAAGGCATATATCAGTTCAGAAAGCCCGTGCGGCCCGGGATTTTTCATTAACTCTGTGACATTTGGAAGAACCAGTGCAATACCCGAAAGCAGAAGAACCAGAACACCAGGAACCAGGACAGTTATCACAGCTGCTCTCATCTCCAAAATCTCGATCTTTTTTCCGAGGTATTCAGGAGTTCTTCCTATCATCAGTCCTGCAATGAAGACTGAAAGCACTATGAACCCAATCATAGTGTAGAAACCAGATCCTACTCCTCCGAAGGCAACTTCACCAAGGAGCATCATGAACATAGGCACAAGACCGCCAATTGGGGTGAGTGAATCATGCATGCTGTTGACTGCGCCACATGACGTTGCTGTGGTGACTGTAGCATAAAGTGATGAGCCCAGGAGCCCAAACCTAACTTCTTTTCCCTCCATGGATATTCCTGAAACGCCCAGTTCTTTTACAAGCGGATTTCCTGCCAGTTCTGCAGCGTAAAGGGTAAAAAGACCACATAAAAATAATATTAGCATAACAGTGTAAATCATCCATCCCTGCCGAATCTTGCCGGTCATTTTTCCAAAAACCAGAGGCAGGGATGCAGGTATAATGAGAATAAGAAAAATCTGAATTAGATTAGTCAAAGGTGTTGGATTTTCATAGGGATGTGCAGAGTTTGCATTAAAAAATCCTCCTCCGTTGGTACCAAGCTCTTTTATTGCTTCCTGGGAGGCGACTGGCCCCATTGCGATTGTCTGCTGTCCTGTAGAGCTATATCCGGTAGCCTGGACATAAGGATCAAGATTTTGGATAACTCCCTGGGAAGCCAGTATTAAGGCAAAAATGAAAGCTATCGGCAAAAGGATATAAAGGATACAGCGAGTCATATCCACCCAGAAATTCCCTATTTTATCAGTAGAATGGCGGGTAATTCCTCTCATTACTGCAATTGCTATACAGATTCCTGTAGCTGCGGAAAGGAAATTCTGGACTGTAAAACCGGCCATTTGGGTAAGATAACTTGCTGTCGTTTCACCGCTGTAAACCTGCCAGTTTGTATTGGTGACAAAACTAACAGCAGTGTTGATTGCAGTAAAAAGATCAAAAGCCCCGAAATTTTCTGGGTTGAAAGGAAGAAAACCTTGAAGAAGAAGCAGTGCGAAGAGGATTACAAAACCTATACCATTGAAAATGAGCATATCGCGGGCGTAGCCCTTCCAACTATTTTCTGTATCCGGATCGGTCTCAATTAATCTGTATATTGTTTTTTCTATACGACCCGGTATTCCTCGGGATAGTTCTCCGGAAAAGACCCTGACGAAAAAGCTGCTTAAGGGTAATGCCACCCCGGTAACAATGACCAAAAAGAGGAGAAACATTAAACCTTCTACGGTTATATCGTCTGTTATCATTTGGTTCACGACTGTTTTACTTAGTTGAAACAAGAACATTTTCAGGTTCACTACTGCTGAATTCAGTTTGAAACCGGACCTTTTAAGGTTCATTGCTGTTGAATTTAGTTTGAAACCGAATCATTTCAGGGTTACTGTTATTGAATTCAGCTTGAAACAAGAACCTTTTCTCAGATAGATAACAAATGGAGTGCATAGTGCAGAAGGGCTATGAATACCTTGTTCGCCGCTTAAATAAGTTAAACCTGTAAAGAACTTAAAAAGCAGGAGAATTTTGTAAATTATTTAGAAATAGAGTCTATACAGAAAGAAAATACTATAATTGTCTCAATAAGAGGAAAAAAGGCAAAATTTGAAGCTATAATAGGCAAAAAAGGTATTTAAAGAAGGACAAAAAGATAACATGGAAATAAAAAAAAGAAGAAGTCAGGGAAAAAATATAAGAATTCGATAAGTTCAGCATTAAAGAGAAAAGCTTAAGCATAAAATAGAAAAATACTTTCTAAAAAGATTAAAATGCAGCTAAAAGCTGCTTTTAACCCTCAAAGGCATCCTTCACTTTCTCAAAAAAACCTTTACTTTTCCTAGATTTCTCTGTGGAGTTTTCGTTCCTGCCTTTTTCATCTCCGCCCGGTCTTTTACCGCTGCTCAGATCTTCAAACTGGCGGAGGAGCTCTTTTTGTTCGTGAGTAAGCTTTGTCGGAGTCTTGATTACAACCCTGACGAGCTGGTCGCCTTTTCTACTCCCGTGCAGGTGCTGAATTCCTTTATCCTTAAGCCTGAATACGGAATGGGTCTGGGTTCCTGCAGGGATATTCATCTTGACCTTTCCATGTAAGGTATCCACCATTATATCCGTCCCGAGTGCAGCCTGGGTAAAGGAGATAGGAAGCTCAGAGATTACGTCGTAATCAACTCTCTTAAAGTAAGGGTGTTCCATTACGTGAAGTACGACATAGAGATCTCCGGATGGAGCACCAGGTTCTCCCGAATCTCCTTCTCCACTGAGCCTCAGGTTCATGCCTGAATCGGCTCCGGCAGGCACGTTTACTGTTATCATTCTTGTATTTCGGACTCTGCCTGTACCGCTGCAGATCGGGCAGGGAGATTCAATAACCTGACCCCTACCATGACAGGTACTACAAGTGGTGGTGCTTACAAACTGCATACCCAGTCCGGAGCGAGTGGTACGGATTTGCCCTGTGCCGCCACATGTGGGACAGCGCTTTGGGCTTGTTCCGGGTTTGGCTCCGGTTCCGGAACAGTTAGAACATCTTTCCGTTCTAGGGATGTCGATATCTTTACGGATTCCAAAAGCTGCTTCCTCAAAGGTGATGTAAAGGTCATACTGGAGATCAGATCCTCTCCTCGGTCCCATAGGACCTCGTCTGCCACCCCCACCACCAAAAAACATTTCGAATATATCCCCGAAGCCGCCGAAATCTGCACCCCGGAAGATATCTTCTGCGCTGTATTGCCCATTTATTCCGGCGTGTCCGAAACGGTCGTACTGAGCGCGTTTTTCATCATCTGAAAGAACGGCATAAGCCTCGGAGATCTCCTTGAACTTATCCTCAGCCCCAGCTTCCTTATTCCTGTCAGGATGATACTTTAGCGCAAGTTTTCGGTACGTTTTCTTTATATCCTCAGGTGAGGCATCTTTGGATAATCCAAGAATTTCGTAGTAATCACGTGTTGTGGCCATCAGGATTCCCTGTTATTTTAAAAAAGATAAAGCTCCGGAGCCTGCAAACAGGTTTCCGGTAAGGCCTGAGAATCTCCAGGCCTGTTTTATTACTTGGTTTTTGTTTATTTACGCTTTTCGTCGTCAACTACCTCATAATCAGCATCAACGACCGTGTCATCAGGACCTTTTGCATCAGTGCTTCCTGCCCCACCTGCAGCCTGCTGAGCCTGCTGGGCCTTCTGGTACATTGCAGTGGAGATCGGGTATACGGCTTCCTGAAGAGCTTCGGTTTTTGACTTAATGGCTTCGCTGTCCTTACCTTCAAGGGCTTTCTTAAGGTCCTCGATTGCGGCAGTTACCTTTGATTTCTGGTCTTCTGTGGCCACGTCTCCGGCTTCCTTCAAAGTCTTTTCCGAAGCATTGATCAGGGCTTCGGCATTGTTTCTGGTCTCAACATCCTCTTTGCGCTTTCTGTCTTCTTCGGCATGCAATTCCGCGTCTTTGACCATGCGCTCGATTTCGGCATCCGAGAGCCCACCCGGCTTCTGGATAGAAATGGACTGCTCCTTGCCGGTTCCGAGGTCTTTTGCACCTACATGCAGGATCCCGTTTGCGTCGATATCAAAGGTAACTTCAATCTGCGGGATACCTCTTGGAGCCGGTGGTATACCGTCCAGAGTAAAGCGGCCTAGAGTTTTGTTTTCGGAAGCAACTCCCCTTTCTCCCTGAAGGACATGAATCTCTACAGACGGCTGGTTATCAGCTGCCGTTGAGAAGACCTGGCTTTTCTTAGTGGGAATTGTTGTGTTTCTCTGGATCAACGGGGTTGCTATGCCTCCGAGAGTTTCGATTCCGAGAGTCAAAGGACTAACGTCAAGCAGCAGGACATCTTTGACTTCGCCGCCGAGCACACCGGCCTGGATGGCTGCCCCAATTGCAACGGCCTCATCAGGGTTGATGTTCTTGTAGGGTTTCTTGCCTGTAAAGTTTTCCACAAGCTCAACTACTGCAGGCATCCTTGTGGCGCCTCCTACAAGAATCACTTTATCGAGATCATTTGGAGTGAGTTTTGCATCGCTGAGAGCCTGGCGCATAGATACGAGAGTCTTTTCAAGGAGGTCCTCGGTCATCTTCTGGAACTGGGCTCTGGTCAGGTCGACATCAAGGTGCTTTGGTTCTCCATCCGGACCAACTGTAAGGAAGGGAAGGTTGATATTTGTACTTGCAACTCCGGATAGCTCGATCTTGGCCTTTTCCGCAGCATCGGTTAAGCGCTGGAGTACAGATCTATCTTTGGAGAGATCAATTCCCTCGGTTTTTCTGAACTCGGCAAGTAAGTAATTAACTATACGCTGGTCAAAGTCATCTCCTCCGAGGTGGGTGTCACCGCTTGTGGATTTTACCTCAAAGACTCCGCCCCCAAGTTCAAGAATAGATACATCAAAGGTTCCACCTCCCAGGTCGTAGACAAGAATCGTTTGTTCTATGTCCCCCTTATCAAGGCCATAAGCCAGGGATGCGGCAGTTGGCTCATTGATAATTCTCAGGACATCAAGTCCTGCAATTGCCCCTGCATCCTTTGTAGCCTGCCTCTGGGCGTCATTGAAATAGGCAGGAACTGTGATAACAGCCTGTTTGATAGTTTCTCCAAGATAAGCTTCTGCATCGGTTTTGAGTTTCTGAAGAATCATTGCAGAAATTTCCTGCGGCTTATACTGCGTTCCCTGAAGGGTCACCTTGTAATTGGCGTCTCCCATATGCCTTTTAATGGAATAAACAGTATTTTCAGGATTCGAAACGGCCTGCCTCTTTGCAACCTGACCTACAAGTTTCTCTCCTTTTTTAGAAAATCCAACCACTGAAGGGGTTGTCCTGGCGCCTTCGGCATTCGGGATCACGACAGCTTCCCCACCTTCCATTACTGCCATGCATGAGTTCGTAGTACCTAGGTCAATACCCAGTATTTTTGCCATGTTTTATCCTCACTAAATTCCTGGTTAAATTATTCAATTAAAGTTTTTATTCAAT
>DATMYS010000262.1:0-6524 GCA_035560835.1 Methanosarcina sp. | reverse complement strand
CAGTTGGAGGTATAAATATTGTAAATATGTTAGTGGTATCTCCAATGAAAAAAACAAAGATGTCGGCAGACTCTGGCAGGGTCGGGACTTTGAGTTTTGTCCATGCTGCGGATTTACACCTTGACAGTCCATTTACCGGAATTTCCGGGATTGATCCTGAGCTTGGGGAAAGGCTTGCGAAAGCTACCTTTCAGGCTTATGAGGCAATTATCGAGCTCTGCATGGATGAAGAAGTCGACTTTCTGCTTATTGGGGGGGATGTGTACGACAGTGCCGACAAGAGTCTTTATGCGCAGGTCAGGTTTATAGAGGGGCTCAGGAAGCTCGAAACCGTCGGGATTCAAGTTTTTATCTGTCATGGGAACCACGATCCTCTTGACGGCTGGTCGGCAAGTCTGACATGGCCCGGAAATGTACATATCATGAGTGGGGACGGGGCCGAAGTTGTGGAATTCAAAAAAAAAGGAGAAACTGCCGCCTTTGTAGTGGGGATGAGCTATCCAACAAGGTACATAATGAAAAATCTTGTGAAAAACTTCCCAAGAAAAGGTGATAACTGGCCGTTTACTATAGGGCTGCTGCATTGCAGCGTAGGAAGCAACCCGGAGCATGACCCTTATGCACCCTGTACCCTGCAGGACCTCAGGGATCTCAACTATGATTACTGGGCTCTTGGCCACATCCATACTCCTTCTATAGTTTGCAAAGAAGCTCCCGTTGTGATATATCCCGGCAATCCGCAGGGCAGGCATCCAGGCGAAACCGGGCCCAGAGGGTGCTTTGTTGTGGGCGTTTCTTCAGGAGGAGATCTCTCTACCAGGTTCATCGAGACCGACTCTGTACGCTGGAATATCAGGGAAATTTCCATAGAAGGCCTGGAAAAAGAAGGGGAGCTAATAGAAAGCCTTCAAAGCCAGCTTGATGACGTAAGGGAAAATTCCGGAGGAAAATCTGCGATTTGCAGGTTTGTCCTTAAGGGAAGGGGCCCGCTGCACCACACTCTCCGGCAAGAGGGATTTCTTGAAGATCTCCTGCATTTGCTCAGGGAAGACGAAATCCGGAGTCGACAGTTTATCTGGGTAGAGCGCATTGAAAATGAGACACTCTTTCCCGTAGAAAGGGAACTTCTCCTGAAAAGGGAAGACTTTGTGGGAGACTTGGTAAAAATCGTAGAGAGTTTGAAGACCGATGAAAAAACCGGGGATGAGTTTCGTGAAATTCTTTCCTCTCTTTTTGATTCCAGGAACGGGAAAAAGCACATTGCCAGAATTGACGATGAAGAGATGAACTCTCTGTTTCAGCGCGCTGAAAATATCCTGCTTGATGCCTTACTTACGGAGGAAGACAATGAAAATTAATGCCATCCATATTGATGGTTTTGGCAAGTTTTCCAGTTTGTCAATGGAAGACCTGCCTTCCGGCCTGGTCGTTTTTACAGGGGCAAATGAGGCAGGAAAATCAACACTATTCACTTTTATCCGGAGGATGTTTTTTGGTGTCCCTAACAAGAGGCTCTGCAACCTCTATCCTCCATTTGAAGGAGGGAAGCATGGGGGAAGGCTTGCAGTCATTGATTCTTCCGGAGACCGATGGGTAATAGATAGAAACGCAGGTCGAAAAGAAGATGTAAAGGTTGTGCTTCCAGATGGGAATACAGGGGGCAGGGCTGAACTCCTTAAACTGCTGGGCCACGCAGACAGAAACGTCTTTGAAAATATCTATGCTTTTGGCCTTGAAGAACTGCAGAGTTTTGAGACCTTGAACGACCAGAGCATCAACAGTAAACTCTACAGTGCGGGCACGGGAGTTGGAGTTTCTATTTCAGGCCTGATGAATTCGATCAGCAGCATTGAAAACAACCTGTATAAACCTAGAGGTAGCAAACCTCTTATAAATGAGCTGTTGAGGAAAATAGGAAAAACTGAAGTAAAAATTGCCGAATTTGAGGGGGTTCAGAAAAGATACGATTCTCTTCATTTCGAACTGGAACAGAGAACTCAGGAAATTGACCTGTTAAAAGAAAAGTCCCAGGATATAAGGAAAAAATTAAACCACATTCAAAACCTGCTTTCCGTCTGGGAAGACTGGAAGGTCCTCCATGAGGCAAAAACTGTCCTTGAAGGCTTACCTGGACTTGAGGGTTTCCCCGAAAAAGGGGAAGAAAAGCTTACGAGGCTCCAGGAAAGAGTTGGAGAAATAAGGGAGACCATTTCGAGGCTGCAGCAGGAACTGGATAAAAATGCCGTTACAGAAAGAAGCCTTTCTCCGGACGACAATCTTCTAAAGCAAAAAGATGTGGTGCTGGAACTTGGAAGCGGAATTGAGAAGTACAGATCTGAAGAAAAAACGCTTCCTTCTCTGGAAATTAATCTTAGACAGGAAAAAGCCGGGCTTTCTGAGCTTCTTCTGGAACTCGGTCCAGCCTGGGATGAGGAAGCTTTGGAGCGTTTTGACCGCTCTATCCCTGCAAAGGAATCCGTCATCCAGATGCGAAGATCAGTAGAGGAAATTGAAGATAAGGTAAAAGAGACCAGAAATGAACTCCAGCAGATCGTTAACAGCATCGAAAGGGTCCTTCAGGAAAATAATTCTTTTGAAGAAAGTCTCCTTGTACACAGAGACCAGGTCATCGAACTTGGAAACGGAATAGAGAAATACCAGGCTGATAAGGACTTCTTCCTTTCCAGAACTCGGGAACTTCAGGACAGGAAGGCTGAACTCAGGGAAACTCTGTCAGGGCTTGGGGAGGGGTGGGACGAAAGTACTCTTGCTATTTTCGAGCGTTCAATCCCTTCAAATGAAACCGTACTCCGAAAGCGAAGAGATGTGGAGGAGACAGAAAACACAATTGAGAGACTCCGCAACAGGCTCGAACTTGCCCATGAGGAAATTAAAGATATCTGCGAGGAAATAGAAGGACTGAATGAGAAACTTGAGGTATGTTCAATCCTTCCCAGGCCTGAAGAGCTGAAACAGGGGCTTGAAGCTCTAAGTTATCTCAGGGTGACGCAGCCTCTCCTGAAGGAAAAAGAAGGCGAACTCAAAAACCTGGAAAAAGAAGAGATGCTTTTTGCAGCCTTGAGACTCAGGGAAACCGAACATAAATACGGGCTTCCCCTCTGGCCTGCAGGAATGGTTCTGCTTGCAGGTTGCATTGGCCTGCTCTATGAGTCCGTAAACGGCAACTTGCTTTCCGGACTTGTCATATTTTTCCTCCTTTTCGCTACGTCTGCTGCATACTTCTTGACAGCCATAAAAAAGTCCTCAATTCCCCCTGCCGGAGAAGAGTACCTGGAGGAGACTGAATCCAGAAAACAGAAAGTCCAGGATTCAAAGGAAAAGCTGTCCAGAGAGATTGGGGCATTGAAAGCTGCCATGAAAACCCGTGCAAAAAGGTGTGACTTTGATGACATTCCCGATCCCTCGCTACGGGAACAGAAAGCTGATGAGCTGCAGAGGGCCATGGTCGAGTTGAAGACTACCTGGGAGCTGCGCCAGAGGGAGGAAAAGCTCCAGAAGAAGCTGGATAAGTTAAATTCAAGTTACAAGGGACTTGAGGATACTCTCCGTGCCGAAGAGGCAAAGCAGGAAGAAGTTCTTCAGGAATGGAAAGCATGGCTTGTTTCTTCAGGGTTCAGCCCGGAGCTCTCTCCCGAGCATGTGTTTGAGCTTCTTTCCGCGATCAGGGCCTGCCTGGAAAAACAAAGGAATGTAAAAGAACTGGAAAAACAGGTGAAGCTCAAAGAAGCTAGTGTTAAAAAATACGACGAAAAAGCCTATAGTGTTCTGGAGGCTTGTGGAAGGACTTTTTCAGGAATTGCACTGGAAAGTGAAATAGCAAAGCTCCGGGAGGACGTAAGTCTTGCATTTAACCAGGCTGAAAGAGTGAGAAAACTTGAGGTCGAATCTGAAGGTCTTAATCGTAAAAGAAGAGAGCTGGAAGTCCAGCTCCTTGAGGAGAAAAAGGCACATGATGCCCTGTCCGAAAAGTGGATTGGCTGGCTTGGGACTTACGGGCTTGAACCTTCGCTCTCAGTAGAAAGTGTGCTTGAAATCTTTTCGGTAATCCGGACGTGCTTTGACAGGCAGCGAGCGATCCGGAAACTTGAAGAACAGATAGCTTCAAGCAGAAAATCGATAGAAGCCTATGAAACAAAGGTAGCCAGAGTCCTGCAAGAATGTGGACGTCCGCTTTCCGGACTCTCTTTTGATGCCCAGGTTGAAAAACTCCGTTCAGACCTTGAAAAGTCATTCGATGAGGTAAGAAGCCTGCAGCAGCTGAAAACGAAATCAGAAGAACTCAATATTGAACTTCAGGCAGCCCGGAATAAGTATGAAGAAGCTGCAGAAGAGCTTGCAGTTCTCTTTGACTCCGGTTCTGCAGAGAAGGAAGAAGAATTCTATGAAAACGCCCGACTCTGGGTTAAGCGAACCGAGTTAGAAAACAGGAAAAGAGAAGCTGAACAGCAGATCTGGAGGGTTTCCGGAGACAAAGAAAATTATGAGATTTTAGTAGAAGAACTGCAAGCTTCTGATCCCTCAGGCCTGAAAGAAGAAAATAGCAGGCTTGAGGAATACCTGAAAACTCTGGAACAGGAGATCTCAGATACTATAGACCGGCGCGGAGCGATACGAAACCAGATTGAACAGCTCGAACACGGAAGTGAAGGTTCCCTAGCAAGGGTAATTCGGGAAAGCCTGCTGGAAGAGCTTCACGAAAAGTCAAGGGAGTGGGCTTCTCTGATCTTAGCCCGGGAGATCCTTGCTAAGGCGATTAAAGTCTATGAAAAGGAAAGGCAGCCTGCAGTTATCGTGGAAGCCCAGGCTTTTTTCTCAAAAATTACCAAAGGCAGGTACACGAGGATCTATTCTCCACTCGACTCTACCGAAATCTATGTTGAAGACCGGGACGGGCGTCAGAAGAGCGTTCAGGAACTCAGCAGGGGAACGGCCGAACAGCTTTACCTTTCCCTGCGCTTCGGTTTCATCAGGGAATTCGGCAGGCATTCGGAATCTCTCCCGATTGTTTTTGATGACGTTCTTGTGAACTTTGACCCTGAACGCTGCAAAAGTACCTGTGAGGCCATAAAAGACCTTGCATCAGACAACCAGGTCTTTTATTTCACTTGCCATCCCGAAACCGTACAGATGCTTGTAGAAGAGTTCCATGAAACCAGGGCTGTAGATCTTGACGCAGTATAAAAAGAGAGATACAGAGAGCTAAAGCATAAAAAAGTCGGATCATAGGGAAAGAGAGGAACTACAAGCCTTTTCTGAATAAAGAAGTTAAGAGGAAGCTATAGTTTTGAACGCAAACATTTATACTTAACCTCCCAAAATGAGCCAGAGACATAGCACATAGGGCTATAAAATAAGAAAATCCAATTTCAAGTGTAATTTTCTGCGTAACTAACTATAATATAATAAGAACTCAAACCAAACGTTTGTTAAAAGATAGTCGTTCAAGCTAGAAATTCGGCACTTTTTGGTTGAAACTGTAATAATAACAATCCTGGTGTGCGAAGTTATTTAACTTTAAATCTAATATTGTTATAAAGGAGAAATTATAGAGGGGAAAATGATGGACACTTCTTTTTTTTCGCTTCAAACAAATCCGCAATATATGTCCCTTATTTTCATTCTGGTACTTTGGGAGCTTGTCTGGAAAGGTATAGCTTTATGGAAGGCAGCAAGGGAATCTCAGAAATACTGGTTCATCGCTATACTCATTTTGAATACTGCAGGTATTTTACCCATCCTTTATATTTTCTTATTTAAGAAAGGCAGGAAGGGAATATAAGACCAAAAAGTTCAAACTGATATGAGATTTGTCTCAAAAAATAAATATTTTTTATCTTTGCCAGTGGGTTTCTTCCATATCAATGGCCGCAAAAATCTGTACAAGAGGATGTCTTTTTATAGCTTTCATCAAATCCTCTGGGGTATACTCCATGCCATATTCATAGCATGAAAAAAGTCCCATGTGATACAGGACTATTTCCCTTTCGGTGCGTGTGAGTTTTATGTGTTTCGTAATTCTTTCAATAGAAAGAATTGAATGCCTATTATTCGCAGGATGGCCTTGTAACGTCCGATAATTTCCACAACCCCCAATGTATAATCCTTCCTTACATACATCATGACATAAAGCAATAATTATTAGAGAATCTTCCGGGAGTTGCTCTTTTTTCTTCAGGCGGGAGTTAGACAATTTAAGCGGCTCTAATAAATTGAGGCAATGTTCCGCAAGTCCGCCAGGATAATCTCTATGATATTTTGTACTTGCTGGTGCAGAAAAGAAATCGGAATTTTCAATATACTGGATGTAATCTTTAATTCCTTCTCTCTTAATTTCATTCAAGAGATCCAGGATATAATTTTCGTTGGCAAAGATTTCATCCTCAGTCAACATGTCAGTTCCTTCAAATTGTAAAAACTTATTGAAATTTTATATATGGCTTGACTTCAACAGATATTGTTTTATGATAAAAAACAAATTTTGCTCCTATTAGTGCATATATTAG
>DATMYS010000261.1:0-3142 GCA_035560835.1 Methanosarcina sp. | reverse complement strand
AAAAATTAATCTTATCCCAAAACTCAAAATTGGTTCCCCGAGTCTTAAATTTTGAGCAATGAACAAAGTTTCTTGTCATGAATATGATTCTGAAATTTTTATTGATTTTAGAAGAAACTTGGTTTTGGAATGAGCTCAATTGTAAACTGAGCATTGTATGAGAATCCGATTCTACTATTTTTTAATTTTGCACTGGTACTGTGAATCTTATAACAAATTCAGTCCCAGAATCTCTTTTTAACTCAACTTCGCCCCCTAACTGATCTATTAGGGTTTCCACTAACTGTAGTCCAAGAGAGCTGGAATTTTCCAAATTAAAATCTTCAGGAATACCAATCCCATTATCCGAGACTGTTAAAATAAAATTAGTGCCATTATGACTTTCTTCTGTACTTCCCTGTCCACTGTTTACGAATTCTGCAGATTTTTCCCTGTGAAGTTTGATTTGAATTTTCCCATTGTCTCTGCCTAAAAATGCGTACTTCAGGGAGTTTGAAACAAGTTCGTTAATGATTATTCCCAGTGGGACAGCAGTATCCATATCGAAGGAAATATTTTCTTCAAGCTCGATGTTCAGACTCGTGTTGACATTTCCAACTCTATAAGTCTGAAAGAGATTTTCAACAAGCCTTTTAGTATACGACGAAAAGTTTAGTGCATCGTCTCCTCTGCCTTCGTGCAGTTCTTCGTGAATAAGAGCAATTGACATTACTCTGTCCTGACTCTCTTTGAAAGCGTTAAGAACTTCCGAATCCTCACATTCTCTGCTTCTGAACTTTTCAGCCTGTAGATCAAGAAGGGAAGAGATCACTTGCAGATTATTTTTAATTCTGTGATGGATTTCTTTTTTTCTGGCTTCTTCGGCTTTTGCCAGTAATTTTTCCGCATTGACTTGTTCAGTAATATCTCTACCAATAGCTGAGACAGCAATCAGCTTTCCAGAAGCGTCAATAACCGGAGAATAAGTTACTGAAACATTTATTAGTCTACCATCCTTTTTTAATCGTAAAGTTTTGTAATGCTGGATTTCTTCTCCCTGTTTAACTTTTTCAATTAACTTTTTTATTTCTCCTTTAAGATTATCCGGTTCAAGGATTGAGACATTTTTCCCCAGAGCTTCTTCAGCCGAATAACCATAAATCTGCTCTGCTCCCTTATTCCAGCTTGTAATAGTACCTTCGAGAGATTCAGTTATAATAGCATCATTTGATGATTCCACAGCATCCGCTAATATCCTGATCTTCTCCTCTGCTTTCTTGCGATCTGTAATGTCCTGAATTGTGCCTCTCAGTCGAATTGGGCTTTTTTTCTCATCAAAAACAACTTCACCCTGTGCATGGACTATACGCTCTTCTCCATCAGCTGAGATAATCCTGTGATCAATGCTGAAGGACTTTTCATTTAAAGCATTTTTAACGGCATTATCCACATAGCTTCGATCTTCGGGATGTGTAAAGTTTAAAAGTTCACTGTGTTTGTGAAACAACCTTTTGGAAAAACGCCCAAAAATACTACACATCTCATCAGACCAGTAAATCTCATTGGTTGCAAGATTCCAATCCCAATTTCCAATATGAGCTATTTTTTGGGCTTCAGAGAGTCTTCTCTCTTCCTCCAACAATGATTCATAGGCTTTTTCAAGCTCTGATGTACGTTCTTTAACTTTTGCTTCTAAACTATCATGTGCTCTTCTAAGGGCTTCTTCTGCTTGTTTGCGCTCAGTTATATCCTGTGTTATGCCGAAACCACCAATAACCTCTCCGCTTTTGTCAAACTCAAAATATGCCTTCTTACGCACCCACTTGATCTTACCGTCCACGACAATTCGATGTTCCGTGTCATATGGTTTGCCCTTTAATTGTGCTATCCATTCTTTATCAACATATTTCCTATCATCAGGATGGACTTTAGAAAGGAAAGTCTCATAAGTCAAATGGGTGCCTTTTGGGATGCCAAAGATACGGTGATTTTCGTCAGACCATGTCAATTCTTTTTTACGTACATCCAGGCGCCAGCTTCCGATATTTCCCACGGCTTGAGCACGATCAAGATCTTCCCTGCTCTTATTTAGTTTATCCACAAGAATATTGCGTTCCTTCAGCGACTTGGCAAGTTTGGAGTTACTGTGGCTTAGTTGTGAGATCATGTTGGCGAGCTTCACGAAGAAGGACATATTTTTGTTCACAGATTCTCTACTCAGCCTTGGAACCTTTTCGAGCGTGGCTATGTACTCGTTCTCATTGAAGCCGTATTTTCTAGCCTGGGATCGGAAAAGCTCATGGTCCAGAAGCTCGTCATCAAAAAAGAATTGTCCTGAGAAGATATTGCCTATATGCTGACCATCCACAATAAGTGGAGTCGCGACGTCCCACATATTATTCTTGCACCTATATATCTTAAACTCTCCAGGGGCGTTGCCCCTAGAGAGTTTTGTGTCACTTTCCATGCAGTGCTTGCAGGTTTCAGGATGAACCCTGTGAAACTTAGTGCAGATATCCTGCCATCCAACATTTACCAGAATATTACCTTTGAGATCAACTAGGGCTATGGTAGCGTGAGTGAGTTCATGTAAATCATCCATAAGGGACTGGATTGCTGAAACATCAAGAATATCAGCCAGCTCAAGGTTTGTCGTCTCCCTGGCTTCACTTCCTGGAGGTTTTTCTTCAAGATCTTTATGGTCACTTATATCGAATCCAAAAATGTTTACACATTTTTGTTCAGGTAAAGGGTGAAAAACAATCAAGTATATTCTTTTTCCTACTTTAATTTCCATTTTTTCTGGATAATTCTGGGTAATTACTTTTTGCACAATATCTACGATGCTCGGAGGTAGTTTTTCTCCTACTGTCACCTCCCATTCATGCATTAAGGGCTCACTAGTCTCATTTGAGTAAAGAACCGTACTATCTTTTCCAACACTGATTACAGGATTCGGATTGTTCTCCTGAAATTGCTCCATTCATTTTCCCCTTCAGGCTCCTCTCTTTGACAGCGAAGTACCTAACTTTTGGATATTCTCACGACCATTCACAAGCGAGAATATATTTTTAATTTATAAAAATATCCATTGGTCATCGGTTAAGGAAAAATCGTTATCAATTGCATTGATTTCATAAAATTTGTTAAATTATTCATCAAA
>DATMYS010000260.1:0-2533 GCA_035560835.1 Methanosarcina sp. | reverse complement strand
GGATAACCTATACCATAGGTATCATATATCTTTATTAGCTTCCTGAAAGAGAGAAGACTTTTTCGATCTTCCCGCCAAACAAATAATTACCGGAAAAGCAATACTTATTCCAGAGATTAAATTTGACAGGGG
The DNA here is from genome assembly GCA_035560835.1 of Methanosarcina sp. Classification (GTDB taxonomy): domain Archaea; phylum Halobacteriota; class Methanosarcinia; order Methanosarcinales; family Methanosarcinaceae; genus Methanosarcina. The sequence goes on along the minus strand of DATMYS010000260.1, from coordinate 2,401 downwards.
CTTGGGGAGATGAAAAAAGAAGTCAAGTTTGCAACAAAATGCGTACATGCCGCAGAAAAGCCGGATCCGGTTTTCGGGGCGCATACCACTCCGATATTCCAGACTTCAACTTTCATTTTTGAAAATGCAAGGCAGGGAGCATCGAGGTTTGCAGGAGAGGAATCAGGATACATATATGCCAGGATTCCTCCAAATACTCCCACGCATGCGGTTCTGGCTGAAAAATTTGCTATGCTTGAGGGCGGGGAAGCGGGGCAGACCTTTGCCTCAGGAATGGCAGCGATTACTGCAATTGTGCTTACTGCCCTGAAACAGGGAGACCACCTTATCTCAACGGATGTAGTATACGGATGCACGTACAGCCTCTTTTCTCAGGTTTTGCCAGGGCTTGGAATAGAGGTCAGTTTCGTCGATACCTCTAAAATAGAAAATGTAAAGCGAGCTTTCAAACCCAAGACAAAAATGATCTTTCTTGAGAGTCCTGCCAATCCTACGCTTACCGTATGCGATATTCCCAAAATAGCCAGGATAGCCAGGGAAAACGGGGCCCTCTGCATTGTAGACAACACTTTTGCAACACCTTATTTCCAGCGGCCTCTTGAGCTTGGTGCGGATCTTTCCCTGAGTAGCTGTACAAAATATATAGGCGGCCACGCAGACTTGCTTGGCGGAATCATTGCAGGAAATAAGGATTTTATGGCCCGAATGTCCGCAGTTGTCGGATATACAGGAGGCATTATGGGCCCCCATGAAGCTTGGCTCTGCATAAGAGGGCTTAAAACCCTGCATATCCGTATGGAAAGGCACGCTGAAAATGCAATGAAGGTTGCAGAATTTCTTGAATTCCGCCCAGAGATTGAATGGGTCAGGTATCCAGGGCTTCCAAGCCATCCTCAGCACGAACTTGCACGAAAGCAGATGAGCGGATTCAGTGGTATGCTCTCTTTTGAGGTAAAGGGCGGAATTGAAGCCGGGCGGAGGCTCATGGACAATGTAAAGCTCTGTTCTCTTGCTGTGAGTCTTGGAGCTACGGATACCCTTATTCAGCATCCTGCATCGATGACTCATGCATGTGTCCCGCAAGCAGTAAGAAAGAGTGTAGGCATAACTGAGGGGCTTGTCAGGCTCTCGGTAGGGATCGAAGATTCCGAAGACATAATTGCAGACCTCAAACAGGCCCTTGAAGCAATTTAAGCCTGCCAGACCGAGCCGCCTTTACCTATTTTATTTTCAAAATCAGACAAGGTATATGTGCTGTAGGAATAATCATTCATTTGCAAAATTAAATATTCAAAATTAAACCTGTAAAATTAATTCCGAAAAAAATTAAAAAACAAGGCTAAAGCCGTAAAGCTAAAATCCGGGGGAGTTTCATATGAAAGCACTTGTATTCGGAGCCGATGGTTTTGAAGACCTTGAACTTTTTTATCCTTATCACCGCCTGAAAGAAGAGGGAATTATAACACATGTAGCTTCAATGAATAAGGGGCCGATAAAAGGAAAACAGGGTTATGAGATCGATGCAGACATTGCCTTTAAAGACATAAACCCTGAAGATTATGATATTCTTGTAATATCCGGAGGAAAAGGCCCCGAAAAGATGAGACTTGACGAGAGTGCACTTGAGATTGCAAGATACTTTTTCAAAGAAAATAAGCCGGTTGCTGCAATTTGCCACGGCCCACAGGTTCTTGTCTCTGCAGGTGTCATAAAAGGCCGGAAAGCAACCTGCTGGATAGGGATAAGGGACGATATCATAGCCGCAGGGGCGCTTTACGAGGATAAAGAAGTTGTAATCGACGGGAATTTTGTATCCTCAAGAAGTCCTGCTGACCTTCACGCCTTTGGAAGAGAAATGCTTAAGTTGCTGAGGTAAACAGGAAGCAGCATTTGTTTCTTTCTTCTTTAATCATTTATTTCTTTATCTGCAGATCTTTTAGCTCTGTTTTTTAGTTTTTCTTTCTTGAGTTTCTGTTTCTTCCGACCTGCCACCAATCAGTAGGCATATTTCGGAAATCAAAAATCGTTTAATTTACATGGATCCCGGAAACAGGGAGACATAAATAACTTTGTTGAAATCTTTGCATTTTTAAATGTCAAATATTTTCGATCAGGTTTATAATACTAATTACCAACCTTTTTTAAATTTCTTTGGAAGTTTCCGCTCCTTATTATTAGCTTTTCTTTCACGCGTTGATCTCTTATCTTTTTTTGTTTCAGAGGTTTCAAGTTTCTGAATATTTGAATCTTGATTTTTTTTGCTTTTAGATGCTTCAAAAGAGGACGGTTTATTATCTTCCTCATCTTTTTTCATGAAATTTTTCACGCCGTCTAGCATTTTCTTAAAAGGATTAATCCTTTTTTCAGGATTATTACGTGAACTAATAGAGCTATTATCACT
>DATMYS010000259.1:0-8154 GCA_035560835.1 Methanosarcina sp. | reverse complement strand
TGATGAAGTAGAAACTGTTCATAAAAAGAGAATCGATGGAAGGCTAAACATTGAAAATGAAATAAAAAATTTGAAAGATTTAGAACAAAAAAATAGTCATGTTAAAGATGAACTTGGGGAAATAATGTATGTATTCAATTGTGAAAAGGAAAGGGGAGTATGTACTTAACAAAGCAATTTTTCGAGTAACGTACGAAGACATTACAAAAATTAATGCAGAAACTCTTGTTAGTTCAGATGATAACTATTTAACGATGGGAGGAGGCGTTTCTTATTCCATTTTAGAAAAAGCAGGTTATTTGATTCAAAATGAGGTAAGAAAGCACATACCTCTTAAAGTAGGTGACGTTGCCGTGACTTCCGCAGGAAATCTACCTGCAAAATACATATTTCATGCTGTTACTATTGATTATTTTAATTCTATTTTTCCTTCAGAGCAGATTATCAGTGATATAACTAAGAAATGCATGGAACTAGCCGACGCTCTTGGAGTTAAAACAATTGCTTTCCCTATGCTTGGAACTGGAACTGGGCGTTTTCCTTTTGAATTAGCCGTTAATAGTATCACAAAAACAATCACTAACTACCTGATGGAAGATACTCAGATAGAACTGATAACTCTAACTCTTTTTCCCAAAGAATTCTTCAATGAAAGCAATATGGACTTATTAGTTGAACATTCCATTGCACTTGCCTCAATTCAATCTAATCAAAATAGTTAATTTATTGTAAAACAATTCCGAAAAAGTTGCTCAAGATATGTATAGTCAGAGCCTTTTGTCACAATGTAATATGTCAATGCAATGTGTTTTTTGTGAAAAATTACTGCATAAATTAGTAGAATCTATCAAATTAGGGATAAATTCCAAAAACGTTATCAGGGAAAATATTGACTTTCAACAAAGTATTAAGGAATGGATTAGAGGAAAATTTTCACAAACAAAAAATTTCCTCATCAGTTAGGTTACCTTTTCCTCCCCGACAATTTACTATCATGCTATTTTCCCCCCAAATCACTTTTCTCTCAAGCTACTTTGATCTCTTTCTCCAGCTTCTTTATCATTTCCCTTACCTGAATTGCCCGCTCGAAGTCCAGCCTGTCAGCAGCTCCCCTCATTTCGGTTTCCAGTTCGATTATCATATTGGGGATATCGGTTTTCGGAATGTGTTTGGTATCGGTAATGTCGACTACCTTTTCCCGAATTGGTTTCTTTATTGTTGTCGGGACGATGCCGTGTTCCTTGTTATAGGCAATCTGCATGGAGCGGCGGCGTTCGGTTTCAGTAACGGCCTTTTTGATGGAATCGGTCATGTTGTCGGCATACAGGACAACCTTTGAACTGGCGTTCCTAGCTGCGCGGCCTATGATCTGAATCAGGCTTCTTGAGTCTCTCAGGAAGCCTTCCTTATCCGCATCCAGGATGCCTATGAAGCCCACTTCAGGAATGTCGAGCCCTTCTCTGAGCAGGTTAATCCCGACAAGGACATCAAATTTGCCAAGGCGGAGTTCGCGGATAATCTCAGTCCGTTCTATGGTTTTGATATCCGAGTGCAGGTAACGAGATTTGATTTCGTTTCTGGCAAGGTACTCGGTAAGTTCTTCTGCAAGCTTCTTTGTCAGGGTGGTCACAAGGGCGCGATCTCCCCTTTCCACAATCTTCCTGACCTCCTGCATAACATCCTTGACCTGCCCTTCGATAGGACGAATTTCCACTTCTGGGTCAACAAGCCCTGTCGGGCGGATAATCTGTTCCACGATCTGGGCTGAATGCTCCCTTTCATAATCTGCAGGGGTTGCCGAGACAAAAATCACGTTTTTCATGTACTTCTCGACTTCATCGAACTTCAGAGGCCTGTTATCGTAGGCACTTGGAAGCCTGAACCCGTAATCGACAAGGCTCTTCTTTCTTGAGCGGTCACCTTTGTACATGCCGTGAAGCTGTGGAATAGTCTGGTGGCTTTCGTCAATGACCAGCAGGAAATCCTCAGGGAAATAGTCAAGCAGGCAGAAGGGCTGTTCTCCTGGTTGTCTGTGGTCAAAGTGCCGCGAATAATTTTCAATACCTTTACAGCTACCGGTTTCCTGAATCATTTCCATGTCATAAAGTGTGCGCTGCTTCAACCTGTGAGATTCGAGCAGCCCGAGCTCAGGAAGATGTTCCTCGAGCTCTTCGAGGATAGACTGAATTGCACTTTTCTGCTCCTCCTCAGGAATTACATAGTGCCTGGCAGGATAGACAAAGAAATAATCCATATCTTCCTTTCGCTGTCCTGTCTGCTTGTCCACCTCAGAAATCCGGTCGACCTCGTCTCCGAAGAGCTCAATCCGGATAATATCGTCAAAGTACCCGGGAATAATATCAATGGTATCCCCTTTTACCCGGAAGCGCCCTGGCATAAGCTCAAGGTCATTACGCTCGAACTGGATTTCAACGAGCTTTTGCAGGATTTCTTTTCTCTGGACCTTATCTCCGACCTTTAATTCAAACCCCATTTTCTGGAAATTTTCAGGATTACCAAGCCCGTAGATACAGGATACGGATGCGACTACAATAACGTCCTGGCGCGACATCAAAGAAGCGGTAGCAGCAAGTCGCATCTGCTCGATTTTCGGGTTAATCTGGGCATCTTTTTCAATATACTGGTCCTTGGCAGGAAGATAGGACTCAGGCTGATAGTAATCGTAATAGGAAACAAAATACTCTACCCTGTTTTCAGGAAAGAATTCACTGAATTCGTTATAAAGCTGGGCAGCAAGGGTTTTATTATGGGCAATAACAAGGGTCGGTTTCCTGACCTTGTTTATGACGTTTGCAATAGTATAGGTCTTCCCTGACCCTGTTACCCCAAGCAGGGTCTGGTACTGCTCCCCTTTTTTAAGTCCTTCCATAAGTTTTTCGATTGCCTGAGGCTGGGAACCCTTCGGCTCAAAATCGGAAACCAGCTTGAAATCCGGGCTGTCCCAGTATCGGGAATCTCGTAGTGTTTCGGAGGTTTTATGAGACAATGGCTGTGATGTTTGATCGGAAGAATTCATAAAATCAAGACCTTAAATCCTGGTAATTTTAATCGCGGATTCATATCAACAACGACGGCAATAACAAATGATGATTTTCATGAGCCAATTATTTTAGATCAATGACTTTTAGGAATCAATAGCTTTCAGAAATCAGATATTTTTGTGCTCGATGATCTTAGGAGTCAACAATTTTTAGGAATCAGGGGTTTTAGGAATCAGGGGTTTTAGGAATCAGGGATTTTTGCCTTAGCAGGCGGTTATAAGTAATTGCAAACCTGTGAGCTTCGTCCCGGATTTCCTGGACAAAAAGCGAGGCTTTCTCGTTTTTTTTGATGGGAAGCGGAGACTTGATTCCGGGCACATAGATTTCTTCTTCCCGTTTAGCTATAGAGATAAGAGGAACCCTGACTTTGAGCTTCCTGAGTTCCTGAAAAGCTGAGGAAAGCTGCCCTTTTCCCCCGTCTATAATGATCAGATCAGGCAGGTCGTGTTTGTCCTCAAGCAGGCGGGAATAGCGCCTGTGTACAACCTCAGCAATGGAAGCGAAATCGTCAATTCCCTCAACACTCTCGATCTTGAAGCGGCGATAATTGTGCTTATCAGGCCTTCCCCCTCGGAACTGCACCATTGAGCCGACCGTAGCCGTACCTGAGAGATGGGAGATGTCGAAACATTCAATAACATTCGGAAGTTTCGGAAGAGAAAGTTTACTTTGCAGGGCTTCGAGTTTTTTCCGGTCTCCGAAAAAGCCGATCTCAACATTTTTCAGGGCAAGGTCGAGGAGTTCCTTTTTCTCCCCCTGCTTCGGAACCGTAACTTTGACTTTTATCCCCTTCAAATGTGAAAGAAAATCAGTAAGCGACTCATCGAGAGATTCGGGCAGAATCAGCTCTTCAGGCGGCTCGTTCTCGGAATAATACTGTACAAGGAATTCTTCCAGGAAATTTTCCCCGAAGGCAAAGACATAGTCCTGTTTGTCCTCAAGCGTACCTTTGTAGACCTTGAAGAGCATGAGATAAACGGTGTCATCCCTGACAATATAGTTCAGGATATCCTCGTTATGCTTTTTTTGCCTCTCCATGTTTTGCTTTTCCTGAAGGTACTCAAGGGCTGCAATCTCATCCCGCAGTGCCATGGCCTGCTCGAATTGCTGCCTCGATGCCAGCTCCCTCATCTCTTTTTCCATTGACTCGATAAGCTCTTTGATATTGCCTTTAAGGACAGAAGCAGCTTTCTTCACTTTCTCGGCATAGTCTTCCGTGGAAATTGCACCTATGCAGGGCCCGCTGCATGCCGCTATATGGTATCTGAGACAGGCCCTTTTCGGCATCTGTTTGCAGGTTCTGAGCTGGAAGGTCTTTCTTACGACCTCAAAAATGTAATCTCTTTCTTTCGACGATACAAAGGGCCCAAAAAAATTTCCATTATCTACTCTTTTTCGGGAAAGCCTGATCCTTGGAAATTTTTCTTCTGTTAAGTGAATGCAGGCATACCGCTTTGAGTCCTTTAGAAGAATATTATACCTTGGCCAGTGTTTCTTGATAAGGGTGTTTTCCAGAAGGAAAGCCTCTACTTCCGTGTTCGTGACAATAAAATCAAGGCTCCTTACAGCTTCTATAAGGCTCGCGGTTTTTGGGTCATGGTCTCGTTTCTGGAAATAGCTGCTTACCCGCTTTTTAAGGTCCTTTGCCTTGCCTACGTAAATCACAATCCCTTCTTCGTTCTTGAAAAGATAACAGCCAGGCAGGTGAGGAAGAGCCTCCAGGTCAATCATTTTTAAACCTCATACTCAAGTTTTTAGTCTTTACAGAGAGCTCAAATCAGTTTAAATCAGCTTAAATTACCTAAATCAGCTTAAATCAGCTTAAATCAGCTTAAATCAGCTTAAATTACCTAAATCAACTTTAAGCCAATTTTTTAAATCAACTGCTCCTCAAACGTTTTACCGGTTCTGTGTTTATTGTGCTTGAAACCTCTGGAGTCTTCAGAGTCTTCCTCCGAGCCTTCTTCAAAATCTTCTGAATCCTCATTGAAATCGTCTTCAAACCCTTCAGGATTGGCTTCATACTCTTCCCCTTCTTCGAAAACGGCTTCTACAGGCTCTTCTCCCGACATATCGAGATATGACTGTGAAAGTTTGGGGGCAAGGAAGCGTGCAGTATAGCTTCCCTGAACCATGGACACTTCCTCTGGAGCTCCTTCGGCAATAATTTCTCCGCCTGCGTTCCCGCCTTCTGGACCAAGGTCGATGATATAGTCTGCGGATTTAATTACATCCAGGTTGTGCTCTATTACAACCACTGTGTTTCCTTTTGCCACAAGCCTGTTGAGAACTGAGATGAGTTTTTTGACGTCATGGAAGTGAAGCCCGGTTGTGGGCTCATCAAGGAGATAAATCGTCTTTCCGGTACACTTTTTGGAGAGTTCCCTTGTCAGCTTGATCCTCTGGGCTTCTCCACCGGAAAGCGTTGTTGAGCTCTGGCCCAGTTTGATATAGCCCAGCCCAACTCTTGTTAGAGTATCGAGTTTGCCTTTGATTGAAGGGATATTCTCAAAATGTTCGGCAGCCTCTTCAACGGTCATGTCCAGAACTTCTGAAATCGACTTGCCCCTGTATTTTACTTCGAGGGTTTCCCGGTTGTAGCGTGTGCCCTTGCATTCCTCACACTCGATGTACACATCAGGCAAGAAATTCATTTCGATTTTTATTAGACCATCTCCCTGACAGGCTTCGCAGCGCCCTCCTTTTACGTTGAAGGAGAAACGCCCGTTTTTATAACCCCGGATTTTTGCTTCCTTGGTTTCGGCAAAAGTCTGCCTTACGGCATCAAAGACCTTGGTATAGGTGGCAGGGTTCGAGCGAGGCGTTCTGCCGATAGGGCTCTGGTCAATAACGATTACCTTGTCGATCTCGGAATCGAAAACCAGCTCGTCATAATCTCCTGGCGTTACACTTGATTTATTTATTTTCTTCGTCAGGGCTTTGTACAGGGTATCGTAAATAAGCGTGGATTTTCCGGAACCTGAAACACCTGTAACCACTGTCAGGACCCCTATTGGAATATTTACGTCTATATTCTTCAGATTGTTCGCCCTGCACCCTTTAAGCCTGATAAAGGCCTCGCTCTGCCGGTGAAGGGCAGGAGGTTTTATCTGCTTTTCTCCTGAGAGGTACCGGCCTGTCAGGGATTCCGGATTCTTTTCGATCTCTTCAGGCGTCCCTTCAGCTACAACATAACCTCCATGCACGCCTGCCCCTGGCCCTACATCGAGTACATAGTCCGCAGCCCGAATAGTATCCTCATCGTGTTCCACGACTATCAGGGTATTTCCAAGGTCTCGCAGGGTCTGGAGGGTCTGGATAAGCCGCTCGTTGTCCCTCTGGTGCAGCCCTATTGAGGGTTCGTCGAGCACATAGAGCACGCCCATGAGGTTTGAGCCAATCTGGGTAGCCAACCGGATTCGCTGGGCTTCTCCACCTGAGAGGGTGCCTGAGCCGCGGGAAAGAGTGAGATAGCTGAGTCCCACATGTTCAAGGAAGCCAAGTCTTGACCGAATCTCCTTTAAGACCTGCTTTGCAATCTCCTTTTCCTTTTCCGAGAGCTCCACGTTTTCGAAAAACCGGATGCATTCCAGAATTGAGAGATTGGTTACATCTACAATAGATTTTCCGCCGAGCTTAACTGCAAGCACTTTTTCCTTCAGGCGCTTGCCTTCACATTTCGGGCAGGGCTTAACCTGCATGAATTTCTCAAGTTCTTTTCGGCGGTACTCGGATTTCGTCTGGCTGTATAACCTCTCGGACTGCGGGATCAGCCCTTCCCAGGTACCCTTATGAGACCAGTGAGCATCTCCATTCTTCATGCTCATACTGAACTGCATAAGTTCGTCCGAGCCGTACATGAGAGCATTATACTGCTCAGTTGTGAGAGCCTCAATAGGAGTAAATATGTCAAAACCGAAATGTTTTGCCACGGCTGCCAGGTGCTGGCTTCGGTAACTGTCCAGGTAGTTTCTGTACAGGGCAACAGCTCCGTCTGCAATACAGAGAGTTTTATTCGGAATAATCAGGTCAGGGTCGAACTCCATCTTAAACCCGAGCCCATTGCAGGCTTCACAGGCTCCGAAAGGACTGTTGAAGGAAAACATCCTGGGCTGGAGTTCTTCAAAAGCCATGCCACAGACCGGACAGGCCATGTTTGAGGAATAAAGATGATCTTTTCCTTCCGAATCAACCGCAATTAAGAGCCCGTCTGCCTTCTTGAGGGCGATTTCGCATGCTTCGACAAGTCTTGAACGGTCTTCGGAGGGGTCCAGTCGGTCAACCACTACTTCAATATCATGTTTCTTGTAGCGGTCAAGGGTGATCTCATCGTCAGTCCTGTGGATCTCGCCGTTTACCCTCATCCGGGAGAAACCTTCGCTATTCAGCTCCCTGAAAAGCTGCTGGTATGTGCCTTTCTTCTGCCTGACTACAGGTGCAAGAATGGTAACCATGCCTTCACATTCCCTGCTGAGGCTATCCGCAATTTTTTCAGGTGACTGAGACTCGATTTTTATATTGTGGGTCGGGCAGTAAGGAGTGCCGGCTCTTGCATAAAGCAGCCTCAGGTAATCATAAATTTCAGTGACTGTCCCGACCGTACTTCGGGGATTTTTAGAGGTCGTTTTCTGCTCAATGGAAATTGCCGGAGATAACCCCTCGATGCTGTCCACGTCCGGCTTGTTCATAATCCCGAGGAACTGTCGCGCATAAGCCGAGAGGGACTCCACATATCGCCGCTGCCCTTCGGCATAAACCGTGTCAAAAGCCAGGGTGGATTTCCCTGAGCCTGATACCCCTGTAATAACGATTAATTTGTCCCGCGGGAGTTCCACCGTAATGTTTTTCAGGTTGTGTTCCCGTGCCCCTTTAATAATAATATTTTTCATTTTCCTTCTCTCGGTTTTTTCTCATTAATTGGATGGATAAAGTAAGGATTTAAAATCTTTGAGTTAAGACTTTGAGGTTAAGATAAAAATAATCTGAAACAAGAAGCAAACTCATTTTTGAAGAATTTCTCTTCACATTTTCTCTTCACTTTTTCTCTTCACTGTTCGGATAATGTGTTCAGGCAGATAATTCTACGTATTAT
>DATMYS010000258.1:0-12582 GCA_035560835.1 Methanosarcina sp. | reverse complement strand
ATATATTAGATATATAAGTTAATTTTTCCAAAAATTGGGGAACTTGGAAAGATCGTCAGTTTTGAACTGAGATATAATACAGGGTGATTGATATGGTGGAAAATCAAGTTATGAATAGTCTATACAGTATGCTTGATCAGTTTATAGCGTTTATACCGACATTAGTAGCAATAATTCTTCTCATTATTATAGGGAAAATCCTGGGAACATTTCTTGGAAAAGTCGGTGCAAGGATGCTGGATAAGATAGGACTCGATGATCTTGTTGACAAAACCTTAATAGGTGGAATGATAAGAAGAGGACATATGAGTACGGTTGGCTTTTTTGATGCAGCCATCCGATGGCTCGTTTACATCATCTTTGCCTTAATTATCCTTAATATTCTGAATATCCAGGCAGTCAATAATTTCATCAACCTGATAATATACTACATCCCACTTGTGATCTCTGCATTCATTGTACTGCTTGTAGGCTTCTTGATTGTGGACTTCATTGGGGATCTGGTAAAAAATCTGCTTGTTTCGGTCGGAGTAGACGAGAAATTTGAAAGTACGCCTTTCGGAGCCTCGGTCAGAACAGGAGGACTGACAGCCTCAGGAATTATTTCCGGACTGATCAAGCTGTTTGGGTATCTGATATTTCTTACAACCGCATCGAATATTTTGCAGTTGACCATGTTTACTCAGTTACTGATAAGTATTACCGAGTATTTGCCGCGCCTTTTTACAGGTATTCTGATCCTGTTGATAGGAATCCTTTCCATCGATATAGTGATGGACTATCTAACAAGTACGATCAGAGGTATGAGTATAGAGGGAACAGAAATTATTCTTCCTCTTCTGAGAGGTTTTCTATTCCTCATCGTGATTCTGGTGGCACTGGATACAATGCTCGTTAACACCAGTATACTCTACCTGTTCTTCGGGCCACTGGCATGGGGAATTGCAATCGTAGTCGCGTTCAAATACGGAGTTAAGGATGCAATCGTTGCATATGCCAGAGAAAGAAGCAAGTAAGTAATCTCATGAAAGCCCCAAAATCAGGTTAAAGAGGCACTTGTTGCATATGCCAGAGAAAGGAAGTAGCTCTTCCTTTCCTTATTTTATTCCTCTTCTAAAACAGATCTGATAAAATCGATTTTATTAACCGGTTTTATTTTGACTGAAATAACTCATCCCAGAGCCTTACGATTATACAGTTTTCATTTTTTTAGATCAATATTTATTTAAAGCTTATTGCCAAACAATCAGGGCATGGAAACCCCCGATAACCACTCTTCTTTTGTAGAGAATATGTCTTATTTTGACAAAGGATTAGGACAGGCATTTACATGGTTTTCAGATAACTTAGGTACATTTTTATTCATACTTTTTATTGGCCTGGTCACTGTCCTTACTGCACGGAATGTAAATCGTCTTATGGAACGCCATTTCATAAAAGCAAATAGCAGGCTGCATATGGACCCGACATCTTTTCGGATGTTCAGGCATATTGTGGTCGCACTAATCTATTTTATGGGAATTGTTTTTGTTATTTTCAGCATTCCCAGTCTTCGAAACCTCTCAGTTGCCCTCTTTACCGGGGCAGGAATTGCCGGTATAGTTATCGGTTTTGCGGCCCAGAACACACTGAGCAATATAATCGCAGGGATTTCCCTTGCCATTTTTCAACCTTTCAGGGTTGGAGATCGGCTTAATATTATGAACGAATACGGAAAAGTTACGGATCTTAATCTCAGGCACACTGTCATAATAACCTGGGATAACAGGCGACTTATAATCCCGAATTCCATAATCAGCAATGAAGCGATAATTAACTGGACTATAGAAGACCCTGCAGTAATCTGGCCAATCGACGTCGGAATAAGCTATGATGCCGATATCGACCAGGCAAGAAGAATCATGATTGAAGAAGCCAGAAAACACCCCAATGTGATGCCCCCACAGGAAGTTCAGTATAGTGTTGTAAAACCCAGTTTAATCAAGTCCGAAACACTTAGAATGGGATTTTTTGACTCCCCTGTGCTTCATCCTGTTGACCCGGATTTCAGGGAGAGAGGAGAAGTTAAAGTAAACGTTGTCGAACTTGGAGAGTCTTCCGTAAATCTCCGCATGAATGTCTGGTTCAAAGACAGGAGCATTGCGTACAGTTCAGGATGCGAAATCAGGGAAGCTATTAAGAAGCGCTTTGATAAGGAAGGCATCGAAATCCCGTACCCACACAGGACTATTGTATATAAGACCGATCTTGGAAATGAAAAGAAGGTTACTGGAAAATTATCCCATACAGATGGAGATAAAATCAAATATGCCGTAAAATGCCAGGTAAAAGATATTGACAATTAAGTAAGTGAAAGGTTGGAAAAGCGAGTAAAAATGGATTAAGGAACAAACAAGTGAAAAATGAGTTGAAAGAAAGCAATTGGAAAGTGGACTGATAAAAAGAAGTGAGAAGTGTTGATAAAAATCAAGTGAAAATGAATTGAATAAAAAAGTAGGAAATGGGGATGAAAGGTCAAAAGGGGATTTCACAGTTCCCTTTCATCGATTACTCTTTTTGTCTTTTTCATGCTGCGTGGAAGTTCCCCTATCTTTACGCCCACAACGTCCACGGTTACACCTATGAAGTCCTTGAAGGCTTTTCCGAGAGCTTTTTCGGTTTTTGCTTTCTTTGCGGGATCTTCTGCACCTTCGATCTCAACCCTGAAGATCATGCTGTCCCTTCCGTCTTTGCGGGTAAGCATGATCTGGTATTCGCTGCTTACGCCAGGAATCCTGTGTACAAGGTCTTCTATCTGGCCTGGATAGATGTTTACAGCCTTGAACTTTATGCGGTCGTCTGACCTGCCAAGTACCCTGTCAATTCTCGGGAAAGGACAGCCGCATTTACAGAGGCCAGGAATGATCCGGGTCAGGTCTCTTGTCCTGTAGCGAATAAGGGGAGCCCCTTCCTTTGTGAGGGTCGTGATTACAAGTTCTCCAAGCGTGCCGTCAGGAAGCTGCTCACCTGTAATAGGATCAATTATCTCAAAGAGCAGGTAGTCGGACCAGTAATGCATACCCTCATGGAAAGAACAATCAAGGCCGATTCCTGGTCCGTAGATCTCGGTCAGCCCGTAAATATCAAAAGTCTCTATCCCCAGCTCGTTTTCGATTCGGCTGCGCATCTTTTCACTCCAGCGTTCCGAACCTATAATCCCTTTTGTGAGCTGAATCTGGGACTTAAGCTCGCGCTTTTCAATTTCTTCAGCAAGCAAAAGCGCATAAGAAGAAGTGCTTGCAAGAGCTGTGGACTTCAGGTCAACAAACATTTCGAGCTGTTTTTCGGTATTTCCCGGGCCTGTGGGTATTGCCATTGCTCCCAGACGTTCAGCTCCAAGCTGGAACCCTATCCCTGCAGTCCAGAGCCCGTACCCTGGGGTAATCTGGATCCTGTCCTGATTGGTAAGCCCTGCCAGCATATAGCAGCGCATCATCATCTCGGCCCAGACATCCACATCTTTTCGGGTATAAGGAATAATTATAGGTTTTCCGGTGGTCCCGGACGAGGAATGGATCCTTACGACCTCTGAGTCAGGCACGGCCTGCAACCCAAGAGGGTAGGCATCTCTGAGTTCTTCTTTATTCGTAAAGGGAAGAAGTTTCAGATCTTCAAGCGACCTTATGTCCTCAATATCGATATTTGCTTCCCTGAACTTTTTCAGGTAAAATGGACTGTTTTCAACTACGCGCTTCAACAATGCTTTCAATTTTGCAAATGTATCTTCTTCCGAGATGTTAGGATGGTAAAGCTGTGCATTGGGATCAAGTTCAGCCTCAGTGGATGCTTCATACATGTCATTTCACCTTCTGCTCTCCGGTTCAGGGGCCAGAGATAGATCTAATACATTTCCTTGCGCGTTCGAATGCGGCATTGTTTATAGCCCTGTATTTTTCAGGGATTTCGGCATCCAGTACTGCCTTCAGAATATTTTCCTGAAAAGGCAATACTCGCGCGCCTACAGCCGCTCCAAGCATCGCAACGTTTGCAGCTCTGTATGTCCCTACATCGCTTGCAAGTTCCGTGAAATCCGAGCAGAGAATATCAGGATAGTATGTACATAGAAAAGAGAGCAAAGCTGCAGGGTCATATTCAGGGCTCCCAGGCGGCCTCGATGCCGGAGGGATGGCATGGGTATTTACCAGGACCTTTCCGCCTTTCCTGAGAAAAATCAGGTTTCTTACGGTTTCTGCAGGTTCCAGGCCTAAAAGCAGGTCTGCCTGCCCGATGGGAATAAGTGACCCGGAAACTTCGTCTCCTATCCTTATATGGCTGCTAACCGAACCTTCCCTCTGAGACATACCTATGGTTTCGGCAGTGCTTACATGGAATCCGGCTTTCATCGCAGCAAGTGCAAGCAAGCGGGAAGCAAGCACAACACCTTGCCCACCAACGCCTGCAATCAGAATATCGTATTTCACAGCTTTACGCCTCCTATGCAGATTGCTTCCGACGGGCAGATCTGCGCACAGAGCCCGCAGCCGTTGCAGCTGTCCTGTATGACAGACTGATCTCCAGCAAGGCTAAGCGCAGGGCAGCCGAGTTCTTTTGCACAGAAGCCGCAGCCTGTGCAGACTTCAGGTTTTATTTTGTAATATTTGTCGGATTTTGTAATCCCTACGCACCTGCCTTTGAAGACTATAACCGATGGCCCCTTAAAATTCATAGCTTCCTTTACCGCTTTTACACAACTTTCCAGGCTCTCCGGAGTTACAGTATCTACTGTCTTTACGGACTCAACCCCGCAACTCCGGACCACGTCTGCAATTTCAATGGCTTTCGAGGTATTTCCAAGTACGGTTAAGCCTACACCAGGATGAGGCTGGTGTCCTGTCATTGCAGTTGTGCGGTTGTCAAGGACTGCAAGGGTGATGTCAGCTCCATTATAAACAGCGTTTACTACTGCAGAGATACCTGAATGGAAAAATGTCGAATCCCCGATAAACGCTACCTGTTTTGTCTTTGGATTCGTACGGGAGAGCCCTCCTGCAAGGCTTATTCCGGCTCCCATGCAGAGACAGGTATCTACCATGTTAAGGGGATAGGCATTTCCAAGGGTATAACACCCAATATCCCCGGAGAAAATCGTATCAGTTTGAACCTCTTTTTTAAGCTGTTTTGCAGCCTGTTTGAAAGCGTAAAAAACAGTTCTATGCATGCAACCGGCACAGAGGGTAGGGGCCCTGATCGGAAGGGGAGGAAGTTTATCTCTTGAGACGGCAGGAGAAGCATGAGAAAGGCGCAAATTCTCCCCAAAAGCTTCAAGTGCGCGATTGATACTGTCAATGACGATATCCACATTGTATTCCCCGCTTACAGGGAAAAAACCGTTCTTTTTTCCGTAAACATCTACAGGCAGATGGGATTTTCCTATAAGCTGGAGTACCTGCTCCTCAAGGTAAGGGTCAAGTTCTTCGGCCACAATCAGCCGGTCAATGCCTTTCAGGAAAGAGAGGGCTGCCTTTTCCGGGAACGGATACACTGTCCCGACCCTGAAGAGTGTAAATAACTCTTCAAAACCCCTGACAGTTTTCACAGCTTCCCTTACATAAAGGGCTGAGACGCCTGAGGCAATAATCCCGATTTTTCCCGATCCATACACCGAATTAAAGTAAAGCTCGGAAAAACGTTCGGAAAACTTTTCCTGCACGCTTTCTAGCCAGGGATGCCGTTCGGCCGTAAGCTTCGGAAAAATAGTCCAGCGTCTATCTTTTACAAATCCCTCCTTAACAATTTCAACCGGCACAGGTTTTGCATCCGTGACCTCGACATCCCCGCAGCTGTGGGATACCCGCGTGGTGGTTCTCAGGATAATGGGAATTTCAAATTCATGCGAAAGCTCAAAAGCCAGTTTTGTCAGTTCGTAGGCTTCCTGAGGGGTTGCAGGGTCAAGAACAGGAATATTTGCAAAGTGCCCGAAAGCCCGAGTATCCTGTTCAGTCTGGGAAGAATGAGGGCCAGGATCGTCGGCAACGAGCAGGACGAGGGCTCCTTTTACCCCGATATAGCTCAGGCTCATAAGAGGGTCAGATGCAACGTTTAACCCTACCTGTTTCATGGTTACAAGCGCTTTTGCCCCGGAATAAGCTGCCCCGACGGCTGTTTCAAGTGCAACTTTTTCATTGCTGGACCACTCGGTATAGATTCCACACCTGTTTGCATACCGGGCAATCGTCTCCAGAGCCTCGGTTGAGGGAGTTCCGGGATACCCTGTAACCACCTGGACGCCGGCTTCTATAGCTCCAAGTGCAATGGCTTCATTACCCATTAACAGTTTTTTATCAGTCAATAAACTCATCTCGAATTCAGGGTAATACTTTAACAAATTAAGCAAATCTTAACAAACTTTGACAAATCTCGAAGGAATAAAGGGAAGTTGAAAAGAATCTGGATCTTCAAACCAGTTATTAAATTAATTTAGGAATTAGAAAATCCATTTTAAGGTATTTCGCAGCTTTTTTACACTCCGGGAAATACGATGACCATCTATGTACAATGCTGTCTGGAAGAAGTACGTAAAATTCGCATATAAAGTTTTTGTTTTATGAATCTGTGTGGTTATTGATTTAATGTAATGAAAAAAAGATAACGATAATAGAAACGGTTCTATACCAGCTTAATTCACATTAAGAGTATAAAGGGAGTAAGCCTTGAATTACTCAGCTTATCCGCTGGTTAATAACCATTTTTTAGATATAATAAAGGAAACTTATGAGGGTACTGCGAAACTCATACTTTACTAAATTGCTGCCTCATCACTTATCTGGATCCCTTTTGATAGCTGGGTTTTCGGGATTTCTCAGTTCGATTTCTATATCGTGGGTGGCAAATCTGTACACGATGTGAGCATGAAAAAAAAATCCTTACTGGAGATATTTCTATTCAGTTTGCTTCTGCCGATTTTTGGAGTACTATTGCTCTCAGCAGCCTTTACCTTACCGATTAACCTCTCTTTGAAACGTAAGCTACCACAGAAAAATATCAAAAACTAGAACGAGAACAGAAAGATTCCAAAAATTTGTCTTTTTTATAGAGTTTGTAGGGCGTGGGGATCATGAAAGAGATTTTATTCAATTTAGAGAGATCCCGTTACATACGCACTATTTCCCCACTACCCATACGATATAATGCTACAGTTCTATTTATACTTGACTTATGAAAGTAAAAAAAGACTTTTTTGAGACAACTTAGTCTAATTTTATTCACATACTGGAAATACAGACTGATTTGATCCGGATAAAATGGATGTTGCAGCCTACCGGAAATTATTTCTACATTTTGCAGCATTGTTTAAGCCATGAATCAGGAAGATAAAACAATAGCCATCGCGGACAAGAGCCGTGAGTTCGGAGCAATGGGAGAACTCCTAAGGGAGCTCCAGAAGGAAGAACTGGAGCAAAACGAAAGTTCTCCTGCAGAAATTCCGGAAGTCCAGACCACAAAAAACACAACAGAACTAATGGCAGAGATCAATGCAACATTAAAAGAGATTGCAGAAACGCAGAAAAGCATACTTGAAGAGCTTAAAAGGAGTAAATAACTAAAAATACAAGCCTTTTCAACAAGCCTTTTTCAAAAGGCTTAAGCGCAAACCTTTTGAAAAAAGGTTTGATCGAAAACCGTTAAATGTTTGAATTTGGGAATCTTATCCCCAAACCCTATTGGCGTGATCAACCGGCGCAACGGTTGGTCGAAAACCCCTAGCAATGGCGTGATCATATTTTGCGCCGCTTGAGGCTCTCGATTTCCTGGCTCTCGATTTCCTTAAATCTTATTTTTTCATCGTTTGCTGGAACTTTTTAATGTTCTCTATGGCTTTTCTCTTTAACTTAATCATATTTTCCATTTCGCTTATTTTCATTTCCATCCATTGGATTTTCATATCCAACTTCATTAATGCAACTTCTTTTTTCTGTTCTTCAGTCAGCATTTCCCAAATTTCAGGCATCGAGCCGTGACACATTTGAGTCTTTCCCATCATTCCTTCGTGCATGTTAAATTGCCCCCTTTCTATAACATTTATTTCACTGGAATCTGCCGCAGTCAAGACCTGGAAACTGGAAAAAAGTCTCTAGGCATCGTAAAGAGATTATTGTACGGACATATAATAACTAGAGAAATATAAATTAGAATCCAATAATAATGAGAAGTAGAGTTTAAAGAGAAATAAGTGGCAAAAGATATACTGATGATTCTATCTTTCGTTCGCATCCTACCTTGAACAGCAGCTGGATTTTTTATAAAATTAGCTAGTTTTTCTAGCTAAACGGACATAATATTCTTCGAACAAAAGAGTTTGCTACAAAAGAGTTTGCTATTACTAACAGCTTTATCTACTAATTGGTTTACCCCATCTTAGAGCCTATCCGAAAAATGTTGTGAACCTACTAACATCAATAGGCAGAACCGGAACAAATACTCGATATTGTAGACCTGTTATGAAATTTACAACATACCATGATTAGCTTTTCGTGTAGGCTCTTGACCGATTTAATCTGTGAGTTGTTTACCAAATACGACAAATAGATAAAATGTGATAAGTCAGTTTAAAAACAGTGGTATGTTTTAGATTCTAGCTGAAACTATTCTGACGGCAAATATCCATTGACTATTACTGATTTTGTGATCGTGGAGTTCTCTCTGAATGGTGCAATTTTCAGGTATTCTGCCGAATTAAAGCAATTTCTTAACTGTTCTTCGGTTTCAAACTCAATCATGACTATTCTCTCGGGATTCCAATTTCCAAACATTGGAATAACCTCACCTCCTCTAACCAGATATCTGCCTCCGTACTTTTTTATAATTTCTGGAACTTTTTCGACATATTTGGTATACAGTTCATGATTCATGACTTTAATTTCTATTATCATATAAACGGGCATTTTTCCTTCCCTCTCGCAGACAATTAAATAAGCTATCCAGCCGAACTTGTTGTGACCTAATGTATCTTTACAACATTCATTATTGACTTTTCGGATAGATCTTATCAATAACTCATAGACACTACCTGAAAAAGGCAAAATCCGGAGGTTTCAAGTTATAATTTACTTGAGCTCAGCCTCATGACTGATATTTTTCCTTACAGCCATAATAGGGACTTTTGAGTGCCGGACCATGTTTCCAGCAGCGCTATCCAAAAGCAGCCTAAATTTCTGTTCTGCGTAACGATAAGCTCACCAAAGAACCGGAAACAATAAAAAGTCAAGTTGTTTAGCTCACTCCACTGCGGTCACCGGGAATGTTTGCAATCTTTTGTGGACTTGTGTTTTTAGAACATCGTAACTTGCCAAAAACTTTATATTTTAAAATATTAATAATTTTAGTAAGTTATTCAAAAATGAACTTATCCCAAAAAAGTATTTTTTGTCATCGAGTTTTCATGTTTTTTTCAACCCTGTTGCAGGCAAAGCCAATGTCTTTATCTTCCCAGATCTCAACGCTGGAAACATCGCATACAAGATTGCCCAGAGGCTTGCAAAGGCTGAAGCTTATGGCCCTATAACCCAGGGACTTGCCAAGCCAATTAATGACCTGTCCAGAGGCTGCAGCGACGAAGACATTGTCGGTGCCGTTGCAATTACCTGTATCCAGGCAGCAGCACAGAACAAATAAGAGATCGAAAAGCAGCTTATTGCCTGAGATTGGTAGAATGAAGACTTTCGAATCCTTACTCTAGTTTTATATTGGGTTAGCATGAAAGTACGGAACAAAACTATTTCTCATGCTCCTTTTTCAATTTCTACTCTTAATTACATTTAAGCCTTCGATATCAATTCCCTGATCAATTTAGCGACTGTTTTGAAAAACCAAAATTAGTATAATCTTACTGCCCAAGGCGATGAGGAAATCAATAGTCAAAAAAGGTAGGTAGAGTACTTTCATTTCTTTGTGCATGTTGTTAGAAGAATATCATGTGCGTTTAGTCACAATCAGCTTCTTTTTTGTTCTAGGCGATAGATATCCTATGAGCCATTTTAGTTTGTGTATAGCTGGCAGGGTCCGATACCTGCCAGCGATTTCGTAGCTCGTTCGTATGCACAATTGCTGTCAATATCCTCAGAGAATAAAATGCTTTAGGAAGCGAAATGAAAATATTGTCTAATATATTATATATGAGTCGACGACCTTATCAACTCTTCTAGTTCTACAACTCACACAGAGAATCTAGTGCTTCGATTCCAAAATCAATTCCTTATTTTCTTGAAAAATCCATGATCTTCGGATCTATTCAAGAGTCAAGTTTTAGGAACCTACTTCGGAATCACAGTACTAGTAAAGAGCGTCTGGTAATATACTGTGGTTTGATTTTTATCATAATTTGAATTCCCAAATGCATTAAATTAATACTAAAGTCGATCTTGATGAAAAGTGAAATATACAATATAGAAGACTCCCATTTTTGTAAAAGAGAAGATCATCGTTTCCGCTAGAGAGC
Source organism: Methanosarcina sp. (assembly GCA_035560835.1). Taxonomy (GTDB): domain Archaea; phylum Halobacteriota; class Methanosarcinia; order Methanosarcinales; family Methanosarcinaceae; genus Methanosarcina. Next base: position 2,108 of record DATMYS010000258.1, on the reverse strand, counting down.
TTATGACCAGTGTTTAGCTCATTGCAAGTCTAAATAATATTTAATGTCCCCTGCAATTAAGGACAAAAACAATAACATCCTTTAAAGAGTTCTTAAAAAGTAAAACGAGGCTAAAAGTATTGCTGATTAGAACGTAGCTACCTTTTAGCCCTTGACTAAATAGTTTTTCACTAATAGTCTCACTTACTCTTTACTGTGATGTAGTTTGATATCTTTTTAGTATTACTGCCTGCCGCATTGCTTACCGTAAGTGCCACCGTATAATTCCCTTCTTTGGAATACTTATGCGTTGGATTCTGCTTGCTTGAAGTCATTCCGTCTCCAAAAGTCCATTTCCACTTTGTCGGTGTTCCTGTACTTGTGTCAGTAAATGCAACCATTAATGGAACTTTTCCGGAGGTAGGTGTCGCAGAAAATGCAGCAACTGGTTTTTCTACAACTGTTATATAATTTGTTTTTGTTGTTGTGTTACTACCTGCCGCATTGCTTACCGTAAGTGCCACCGTATAATTCCCTGTTTTGGAATACTTGTGCGTTGGATTCTGGGCTGTTGAAGTCGTTCCATCTCCAAAAGTCCATTTCCATTTTGTCGGTGTTCCTGTACTTGTGTCAGTAAATGCAACCATTAATAGAACTTTTCCGGAGGTAGGTGTCGCAGAAAATGCAGCAACTGGTTTTTCTACAACTGTTATATAATTAGACACTGTTTTAGTGTTACTACCTGCCGCATTGCTTACCGTAAGTGCCACCGTATAATTCCCTTCTTTGGAATACTTGTGCGTTGGATTCTGCTTGCTTGAAGTTTTTCCGTCTCCAAAAGTCCATTTCCATTTTGTCGGTGTTCCTGTGCTTGTGTCATTAAAGGCAACGGTTAATGGTGCAATTCCTGAAGTAGGTGTCGCAGAAAAGTTTGCTACAGGAAGAACTGGTTGCGCTTGGAGAAAACCTATAAACTGCCCGAAAGCACAAGGACTGCTTCCAACAGGCACAGTGGCTACAACTTTGTTTGTTGTTGTGTCAATTACAGTGACATTATTGCTCAAAGTGTTCGCCACATATACCTTTTTCCCATCTGGAGTGACTGCAACTCCTTTAGGATTGCTTCCTACAGGCACTGTGGCTGTAACAGTATTCGTCGTTGTGTCAATTACAGGAACGATTCCAAATATCTCGTCCGTTACATATATCTTTGTTCCGTCCGGGTTGACCGCAATTCCATCTGGAGAATAGTGCCCTACATGCAACTTGGTTGTAACATTATTGGTTGCCGTGTCAATTACAGAGACAGTGTTTCCCAGGCAGTTTGTGACATATACTTTTGTTCCGTCCGGACTAACTGCGACTCCTACAAGACCGTCTTGTCGTTTTAAATTCACAGTGGTTGTAAGGGTATTTGTAGCTGCATCAATCACGGAGACATTTTCTTCACCAGTCGCCACATATATTTTATTTCCATCTGGAGTGACTGCAACTCCTAAAGGCATTCTTCCTACTTCTATCGTAGCTGTAACCTTGTTTGTTTCCGTGTCAATTACAGAGACAGTGTTGCTGTCGGAGTTTGTTATATATGCTTTTGTTCCACCTGGGTTGACTGCGATTCCATAAGGACTGTTTCCTACTTTTACCGTGGCTGTAACCTTGTTTGTTACCATGTCAATTACAGAGACAGTATTTCCGGGATCACGATAGGTGCCGGAGTTTGTCACATATACCTTCTTTCCCATCTGGCTTACTGCAACTCCAAAAGGGTTATCTCCTACCTTTATCGTGGCTGTAACAGTATTTGTAGCTGTGTCAATTACAGAGACAGTGTTGCTGTCGGAGTTTGTTATATATGCATACGTCCCTGCAGACGAAGCACTTTGCTCAGCAGCTGCGGATGCCGCAGATGAAACTAAAATTAATAAGATAAGAGCTGCTGATGCTAAGGCTACTGAATTCAATCTTTTGTTAATGTTCATTATCCTATTCCTTTATCTCTTTTATATTTAATATAAAATTATTAATGTGTGGAACTATGTGTCAATTTTTAAAGTTTCTCCTTTTGAATCGAAATTTTACAAAAATAGTGTAATTTAAGAGAATTTATTCTGGACTAAGGATAGAAT
>DATMYS010000257.1:0-2026 GCA_035560835.1 Methanosarcina sp. | reverse complement strand
GCCAATAATCAAGCAAGCATAATGTGAATTGTGATTAAGCAGAACTCAAAACTAAAAATTTGCTTCTTTAAATCCTATATTTTGAATAATTTAGGACTTACGCACTTGAGGTACGAAATCGAATACAATAAACACTACGGTTTAAATTTGGATTTTAGACAGTTGAAGGTTTAATGCTATTGATTTTTCAGTTCAACTGCGTAAGTCCTAAATCGTAACTATGAGCTTACTGAGCCCATAGTGCGATTATTTTATCGATAACTACAAGGGTAAGTTTCCCTTCGTTATTAAGAGTGAGGACATTATCGTCACAGGCTTCTAAGGTTCCTCCGAAAACATCGGGCCCACCACAGTAAACATCTATAGCCTTGTTGAGGTAATGTTCCACTATAAAGGATTGAATCAAGTTCTTTCCACCCCCTTCTTTGTTGTCTGGTTATTTATCTGCTCACATTTTTTGGCATACACCAGCTTTAAACCTGTGTGTATCCGTTAATTCTAATATCCATTCATTTCTTATAAATATCGGACAATCCGGTCGTCCAATGATACAGAATTGGTGTTTTCAGGATAGAATACCAAACACGACTTTTGATTACGTTTTGATGCTTTTGCAACAAGATGGCTCTACAAACGCCAAACTCACGGAAAAAGAACGAGGATAGACGTTATTATGATTACTGTGAAATAATAACAACGGAATACAAATGGACGACCTATTTTTTAATAAGGTCAAAAACCCACCTGCTGATGCCTGGGGCAATATTTCCGGCCCGTCTGTAAAGTTCCACTTCAAGCCCCATTTTTTCATAGGCTTCAATTAATTCAGGAATCTGGGATTCGGCTTTGAAAGTGTAGAAGTGAATGTTCCCTCCCTTCCTGACAAGTTTTGAGATTTCGCCAAGAAAACTGTCCATGCCGTAAGGTGTAGGCACAATAGCTCTATCAAACCCGTTTTCGGGAACCTGAAAACTTTCATCTTCAGCTTTCTCAGGATTCAAGCGTACGGGCAGATCAGAATAAGCCGTATTTACTAGCCCTTCATTGGTTTTTGCAAAATCAAACCTATGGCAGATATGTTCAAAATCTCCTTGAATAACCGTTACCTGCCCTTCAAGCCTGTTAATCCGAATATTTTCCCACAGGCAGGCACAGGCGTCGGGGTTTATTTCGATAGCATAAACCTTTGCCCCTTTTCCTGCAGCAGGAAGCACAAAGGGGCCCACTCCGGCAAAAGGAATTATAATGCACTCACCCGAGGTAATTTTTGAGGCGACTCGTCTTCTCTCCGAATACAGGCGAGGGTTAAAAAAGACTTTTTTGACATCCAGCTTATAAGTATAGCCATTTTCCCTGTGAATGGTCTCAGTCGTTTCCCCAAGCAGAAGCTCAAAATCCGCAACCCTGTGCTCGCCTTCGAGTTTGCTAACCTTATTAAGTACAGCACGCGTGTTGCCTCGCATAGAAAACAACTTCGAGGCGATAGCTTCTTTATAAGCTGCAAGCTCCGGAGGAATTGAGATTATAGCCACATTCCCGATATAATCAAAACGTTTTGGAACCATGGGAAGCAGGGGTTCTTCAACTATTCCTCTCATTGCATCTCGCAAACTCACTCTTTTTCGAAAACTCATTAAGAATCCTCTGCCTGCCGGATTATAAATTTTAACATTTCAGTTTTTGCCTCTTAAGAATTATTCACATTCCGCAATGTTTTCTCTGAATCAGTATTTTGTCTTACCATTCAGACTGTTCAGTATTCTGTTGTGCCATTACGACTAATCAGTATTTGTCGCACCAATACATGATTGATATTTAAATCTCTGTATCGTCATTATTGCAAGATTTGTTGTAGATCATGGTTCAACTTTATTGAACAGAATTTTCTTTCAGGAGATTTTTGAAAATAGTGATTTTACAGCAAATATGCAGCACTCTTCATTTAAGCAGGGAGCTATAAATGATTCCAGAAAACTCAGGATGATTTAGAAATTACCCTATTTTGTCCCATAAATATGTTTTTATG
>DATMYS010000256.1:0-4636 GCA_035560835.1 Methanosarcina sp. | reverse complement strand
ATAAATGGGTATATAATTATTGACGTTTTGAGGATTCAAGTTAAAGTTTAGACTTAAAAGCCTTGTTAACTTTCTTCTGCTTCTTTTACATTGGGACCTTCTTTTGTATCCTGCACAATATATCCCAGAGATTTTATTTTTTCTCTGATCGCGTCTGAAACTGCCCAATCTTTCTTTTCTCTGGCAGCTTCACGCTCTTCAACCAATCTCATCACTTCTTGGGGGATTTTCTTTTTTCCGGATTCGGCAAAAAGGCCCAAAGTATTCGAAAACTGCCTGTAAAGGAAATAGAGCTTTTCAAGGACCTGTCGATTTTTTCCGGATTCAAGATACCTGTTAGCTGTATGGGAAAGCTCCTTAAAAACCGTTAGGGTTTTCGGGGTATTGAAATCGTCCTCAAGAGCTTCTCTGAACTGAATTTCAAGTTCAGGAAGGGTATTAAGAACTTCTTCGTCCCCAGGATAAGCTGTATCCTCTGCGCTTTCCAGGCTAAACTCAAGGTTCTCGAGCGTTTCTTTAAGCCGCAAATAGTTGTTCTTTGCGTTTTCTGCAAATGCATCGGAATAATCCAGTTTTTTACGGTAGTGGACTGAGAGAAACATAAAGCGAACAACTTCCCCACCGTACTTCCCGACAATCTCGGGCAGGGTAAAGACGTTTCCTTTGGACTTGCTCATCTTCTCCCCTTCGACTATGAGGTGTTCTCCATGAATCCAGTTGCATGCAAATGGTTTTCCTGTTGCCCCTTCCGATTGTGCAATCTCGTTTTCGTGATGAGGGAAGATCAGATCCACTCCTCCTAAATGCATATCCAGAGTAGGCCCAAAGCAGTTCATGGCCATCACCGAGCATTCGATATGCCAGCCAGGACGGATTTTTCCCCATGGGCTCTCATAATATATTCCCCTTTCAATTTCCTCGGGGGTCGAAGCTTTCAGGAGAGCAAAATCGCGGGGATTATCTTTATCATATTCGTCCACGTCCACCGACGCACCAATTATAATATTATCAAAATTAAGCTTTGAAAGCTTGCCATAATCAGGAAATGCTGAAATTCTGTAATAGACCGACCCGCCTTTTTCATAAGCCAGCCCCTTGTCTATCAGCTTTTGTGTAAGTTCAATCATGCTGCCAACATTTTCCGTAGCTCTCGGATAAGCTGAAGCCCTTTTTATGTTCAGCATATCAAGGCCTTTAAAAAACTCTGACGTGTACTTATCCGTAAAATCCTTCAGGGACACTCCAGCTGCTTTCGAATCCCTGATAGTCTTATCATCTATATCAGTAATGTTCATTACGAGCTTTACTTTATATCCAAGGTACTCAAGACTTCTCACAATATTATCTGCCATCAGGAAAGTGCGATAATTGCCTATATGGGGCATACTGTAAACTGTAGGCCCACAGGCGTAAATCGAAACTTCGCCTTCCTTTAAAGGTTTGAAAATCTCTTTCTTTCTTGTAAGGGTATTGTAAACCTGGAGCATCCGGAACGCCTCTGGAGATTTAAGTACCTGAGATCTTTGTTAAAATACTTGCTATAAATGAGACTAAATCTCTTTAATCTCGAATTCAATTTAAGAGTTAGTCGAATTCATGTATTGTTACCTAATTGTTCAGAGATGCTTTATTACTTTCGCCGCAAGCCTTTTCAAAAAACTGCTTGACCGCAAGCCTTTTCAAAAAAGGCTTGAGCGAAAACGGCGTGGTCGGCGTGATAAACCGGCGCAACGGTTGCGGGTCAACGGTTTCAGGACAAATTTTCCTCGAATATAGATACTCCAGATCTCTGCAGGATCTTTCCCAGCCGGAAAAGGGGAAGACCCACTACATTAAAAAAATCTCCCTCGATTTTTTCCACAAAGGCTGCCCCTTTTCCCTGAACAGCAAATGCTCCTGCCTTATCAAGGGGTTCTCCTGTCCTGACATAGGCTGAAATCTGTTCGTTGCTTATTTCATCCATCCAAACCGTCGTGGATTCCAGTTCGCTGATTTCCGTCCCGCTGTCAAGGTCAAGAACCGTAAGCCCGGTTACAACCAGGAATCGCTGTCCGCTTAAGAGTTTTAGCATTCCCTCTGCCTCTTCAGAAGATTTGGGTTTTCCCAGGAGTTCTCCTTTAAAAAGCACCGAGGTATCAGCAGAAATTACAAGCCCGGAGTCAAAATGTTTAGCCACGTCTCTGGCTTTTTCGGCAGAATGCCTTAAGAGAAGTTTTTCAGGGAGCAGACCAGGGTAAGGAGATTCCTCATAAGAACTGGCATGGATCAGGAAGTTATCTCCTATAAACTGTTTAAGCAATTCTTTTCTCCTTGGAGATGCAGACGCGAGAATTATCTGGCGCATGGGAAAAAATCAGGATGCATGAGATATATTTGTATTGCAGATATGGGATTCACCAAAATTAATTCATAAAGTTATTGGCTATCCGTGAACGCTTTCAAAGAATCTCCTGATATTGCAAAGATCCTCAGGTTTTCCCAGAAGGATACAGGCATCTTTTGCCTGAAGGAGAAAATTGCCTTCTGGGGTATAAATTAGATCCGGACCTCTGCGAACCGAGAGTACTGTCACCCCGTGAGTTTTTCCAAAATCCAGGTCTGCCAGGGTTTTTCCGTCAAAGCTTGAGCCACGCCCCACTTTAAGAACCTGAATATCGACACCTGGAAGTCCATCCTTTATACTGAACCCACTATCAATATTTGTATTAACGGACAACTTTCGAAGCATCCTGTAACCATTAGCTCGCACATCATTTACGAGTTTTTCAATATCCTCTCTCGGAACCAGATATTCTTCCAGAAGGCGGACAAAAATTTCTACTGAAGTTTCGTATTCCTCGGGAATAATTTCGTCTGCACCCAATGCATTGAGACGTTTCATTTCCTGCAAATCCCGTACTTTTGCGATAATGCAAATATTTGGATTCAATTGTTTTGCAATCTCCACTATTTTTCCCGTAGAGGTTGCATCCGAGATCCCGATAATAAGAACTCTTGCATCCTTGGCGCCTGCATGTTCCAGTACAACCTTAAAAGTTGCATCCCCATAGTGAATGTTTTCTCCTTTCTGCTTTTCCTGCCTAACAACTTCAGGATTTGCGTCTACAATGATGTAAGGAATGCCTGCGGTTTTTGCAGCCTTAGAGACTGTTCTTCCGGAAAAACCGAAGCCTACAATTATTAAATGATCTTTCATCTCAGGCTCGGCCTGTTCTTCTTCTTTAATGGGTTCCGAATACAATCCGTGTACAAGTTTCATGCCATAGGTAGTGCTTGAAATTTTTGCAACGAGAAAATCGGCAGGCTTGTAGGAAGCGTTAATCAAAAAGGGCGTAACTCCCATGGTAATGATAGAAACTGCAAGAAACGCCTGGTAAATATCTTCTGTCAGGAGAGAATATTCTACCCCCAATCTGGATAGAACAAAAGAGAATTCACCTACCTGAGACAATGCAAGCCCTGTCAATATAGTTGTACGGAGTGGGTAGCCGAGAATGAAAGTTATGACTACTCCTGCTATTGATTTTACAAAGATTAAGGCAATCGAAGCAAGAATAAGGGTAGGGAGATGAGCAAGCAAATACTCAATGTTCAAGAGCATCCCTACAGACACAAAAAAGAAGCTCATGAACATATCTCTCAAAGGTACGATATTGCCCATTGCTTGCTGGCTGTACTGGGAACCTGATATGACAATCCCAGCTAAAAACGCGCCGAGGGCAAGAGACAGTCCGATACTTGAGGTAAAGAGAGCGGTAGAAAGGCAAATGAAGACAACACTGACAAGGAATAATTCTTTATTGCCTGTCCTGCCCACATGGTAGAATATCCAGGGAATCAGGAATTTGGCGCTCAGGATGAAAACTAGAATGATTAGTGAACCCTTGAGAAAAACGGTTGAAAATGAACCTTCAAAATTTAGAGAATCTCCAGCCAGTAATGGGGTAATAAGAATTAGGGGAACGATAGCAAGATCCTGAAATATCAAAATTGCAAGTGAGGTTTTCCCATGTTGTGTATAAACTTCATTTCTGTCCTGGAGGACTTTGAGTACTATTGCAGTACTGCTAAGCGAAATCAAGAAACCAAGAAAGACAGAGGTAGCGGAGCTGAAACCTAGAGCTGAACAAATAATGAGGGTAAGAAATGTAGTTAAGAGGATCTGGAGAGTTCCGCCCATAAATAAAGCTTTTTTCATCTTCCAGAGTTCTTTTAAGGAGAGATCAACTCCAATTGTAAAGAGCAAAAAGATTACACCGAGATCAGCATTCAGTTCATTCTGCCCTCCATTGAGAATCCCAAGCCCGTATGGACCGATTAACATTCCGGTTACAAGAAAACCGAGTACAGGAGGGACTTGAAATCTGTAGAAAACAGTGAGAATTAAGATAGCAAAGCCTAAAAGTACGTCAACGTTTGCCAGTAAAGAGGACACCATTTATTTTGCTCCTCCATAAGTTGAAATAGGGTTATCTGAGCCTTTTGAAATCTTGAAAAGCCTGAGATAGACCTGAGAACTAAATATTAGGATAATACATGTCAGCCCCAGAATTTTACAACTGTTCAATAACAATATTTATTAAAAGATATAGTATTTTCGGTGGTAGACCGAATTCACATAGATCCAGGAAATTGC
>DATMYS010000255.1:0-16083 GCA_035560835.1 Methanosarcina sp. | reverse complement strand
ATAGAAAAACTGGAAAATTTAAGAAAAATGAAAAAAGAAGTGAAGATTTCAGGCGAATTTTGCAAGAACTGCCTTTATATCTTCAAAAACCTCATCGATATCTTTTGTGCCGTCAAGAGTTACCAGAATACCCTGTTTTTTGTAGTAGTCGATAAGGGGTTCGGTCTGTTTTTTATAGACATTAAGACGATTCTGGACAGCCTCTTCTTTGTCGTCGGCACGCTGGAAAACTTGGCCACCGCAAATGTCGCAGATCCCATCCTTTTTCGGCGGGTTAAAAGTCCTGTGGTAGCTTGCACCGCAATTGCACATAAGGCGGCTGCTTATTCTTTCTACCAGTTCTTCATCAGGCACTTCGAGGTTGAGAACAACATCTATGGGCTTATTGATCTCATCAAGGATGACTGCAAGAGCGTCAGCCTGAGGTATTGTCCTTGGATACCCGTCAAGGATGAAACCCTTTTCACAGTCCTGTTCTTTCAGGCGGTTCTTAATAATCCCTATAAGCACCTCATCAGGAACAAGCTCTCCTTTGTCCATATATCCCTTGGCTGCAAGCCCGAGTTCGGTTCCTTCCCTGACATCTGCCCGCAGGATATCTCCTGTGGAGATCTGCGGGATTCCATAGTAGTCAACCATTTTTTTGGCCTGGGTACCTTTTCCGGCACCTGGGGGCCCGAAGAGTATTATATTCATTCGAAGATCCCTGTGTTTTAGTTTGTTTACGTTACATCTAAATTCGATTCCTTTTTGCACTTTTTTGCAATCCAAAACGGATCCTTACTGCTCCCCGAAGAAGGAACGTATCATCGGGTGCATCTCCATCATCTGCTCGGATGCGATATCTTCGTACAGCCGGTACACAATACTCACAGTAAGCAGCAGCCCTGTACCTCCAGCACTTCCAAGAGTACCAAGCAGGCTCGCAACCAGGGTGAGTAATCCTATGAAAGCTCCACCAATTACGGTAACTTTTGGAATATAGCGCTGCGTAACTTTTTCAATACTGCTGATATTCCGCCTGAAACCCGGAATCTGCATGCCGGAGTTGAAAATCTTCTGGGCTGTAGGTTTCGCTCCCATGCCTGTGGTTTCTATCCAGAAGAGGGAAAAGATAATCCCGCCTACAATAAGCATGAAAGCATCTGTAAAGACATGAAGCCCGATCTGCCAGATAGCAGGAGCTGTCGCGCCATAACCTGAGAAAGACTCCTTCACAAGAGATGGAACCCAATCATAAGGACTGTGTATCGGAGCAAGGTAATACATGATCCCATTTAGAGGCGTGGACCCGCTGAACTCTCCAAGGAGAGTGATTCCCCTGCCGGCGAGAATAATCCCTATCATCTGGATGTTAGCCTGAAGAGCTCGGACAAGGATCATTGGCAGCACTGAAGAGTATATGAGCTTGACAGGAAAGCGACCTCTTGCCCCTCTAACTGCACTGTGCGCCAGAGGGATTTCAATCCTTGTACTTTCCACATACACCACAACCAGGAAGATAATAACCGTACTCAGTAGTGCCAGAATACCTCCTCTGACCAGCAGGAACATCACGCCTTCACCTGAGAGAAGGTAATCTGCCCCGACATTCTGCGCAATATAAATCCATTTCGGAATCAGCCCTACCGGAAAACCTGACGAGTCAAACTCCCAGTTAAAGATCCCTGTAACAATCTGCTGAGAGATTCCTGCAACAATGAAAAGCCCGACTCCTGACCCGATGCCCCACTTGGAAACCACTTCATCCATGAAAAGGACCAGTGCGCCTCCGATAAAGATCTGGATAAGGAGCAGGAAGGTGATTACTCCCAGGCCTACACCGAGAGCAGAAGCAAGTCCTGGATCCGGCTGGATATACCCACCAAGTAACTGCGGCAGTGCTTCCAGTATGATCATGACAAACACAAGGAACTTCTGGGCTCCCTGAAAGAATGCCTGGTCTTTGGGATCCGACAGGTCCAATTTGATAATATCTGCTCCAACAAGAAGTTGCAGGACAATCGAAGCCGTGACAATAGGCCCGATACCTAGGAGAACTAGAGATCCAGACGCGCCTGCAAAGAAGGCACGGTAAGATTCAAAAAGGTCAACCGAATCCTGGGACATCCCAAAAAGCGGTACATTTGCCAGAGCAAAGTACAGCAAAAGGACTCCCAGAGTCCACCAGAGCTTATCCTTAAAATGGACGTGTTTTTCCGGACTTGCTACTGCAGGTAACTTGTTAAAAAACGGTTCTAACGTATCCCTGAGAGTCATCGATTACACCATTCAAAATATAGTTTATTATAATATTTAAAATGTTAGATTACGTTTTACCGTAAGACATTGGTAAGTATAGTACATCTAATATGAAAAAGTTACCAAAAGAATTAAAATAAGTAATGCCAGGTGACATTACTTATTCGGCATCGATGCAACTTCCGCCAGCAGCCTCAATTTTTTCGCGGGCAGATGCGGAGAACTCTTCCGAAGTAACTACAAGGTTCTTCGTAACACGTCCGCTTCCGAGTACTTTTTCGATTTCGAGATTTTCAAGATTAATGTGGTATGCACCGTCCTTGATTTCTGCAAGCCCTTCTTCAACAAGATAAGGAGCAAGTTCGTCAAGTTCTCCCACATTTACTATGGAAACGTCCCTGGAAATCTCAGCAGGGAGCTTGAAACCGTGTTTCCCATAGCTGTATCCCCTGAGCATAGCTCTTACAAAGTGGTGCTTACAGCCTCCGGCTTTTCCACGGCCTCCTCGGTTTCCTGCTCCACGCCTGTTTTTATGAGTCCCGCCTCCGCAGGTCCTGGATCCTCTGAACTTCTTTGTATCCATTCCAACCACCTTATCTCATTTTGTGCAGAAGTACATTGATACCGTCGCCGTGGTCTCCGAGCTCGCCGCCCTGCCGCACGGTTCTTTTGATCCCTGCGTGCCCTTTTCTTGGAGGGTGAAGCCTGAAAACAGGCTTCAGTTTTGGAACGACCTTAAGGGTAGCTTCTCCGTTAACGACAGCTTCAGCAAAAGCCTGTATTGAATCATAGTCTGTGTTTTCCCGGATGTATTCCTCTGTCAGACGGGTATTGCCTTCGAGTCTTCCACGATTTTCGAGAATCTCCGCAAGAGTCTTTGCATCAATTTTCCCAAAGGCAACGTAGTCCTTAACCTTCTGAACCATACCTTTGAAATGAGGATTTTCGGGCACTATCACACAGTGGTTGACCTTGTGCAGGCGAAGCATCTTCATGGTATCTTCAATCGTATACCGGACATTAATCTGACCTCTCAACCTAACAACGACATACATATCAGGCTTCCTCCTTACAGTTCACTGGCAGCCTCATAACATTGACCTGGTTAAGGGCATGGAAGGTTGCCTTTGCGAAGTTGAGGGTAGACCGGGTAGTACCGAAGGTCTTGGTCCATACGTCTTTAATCCCGGCTTTTTCCAGCACTTTGGTTGCAGTATTTCCTGCAGCAATTCCAAGGCCTCTTGGTGCCGGAATAAGAGTTACGCTTACACTGCCTGCCTTTCCAGTAACTTCATAAGGAACGGTGTGAGGCAGACCGCAAGCACATTCCCAGGATCCGCAACCTCTGCGGATGTAGGTGATATCGAGCTTTGCAGCATCAATTGCCTTACGGATGGCAGGCCCTACCTGCACGTCCTTTGCCTGCCCGAGCCCTACATAGCCATTCCTGTTCCCTACGATTACGGTTGCTCTGAATTTCACGCGGCGCCCAGAGTCAGTCATCCTCTGAACCATGTTAATATCGAGTACCTCGTCTTCCAGGTCAGGAAGCAGCATATCAATTATCTGGGGTTCCCTGATAGGCAGGCCTGATTTGATTGCTTCTTCCATGGAAGTAACCTGTCCTTCCATGACTAATTTTCCAAGCCTGGTTTTCGGAACCCAATCTTGATCGAATGCCATTTAATCACCTTAACTAAATTCAGCAAAGATTTTCTCTTTGGTTGCTTCAAACTGCTCTGGCAGGTCTGAGCTCTCTTCTCTGTATTCAGCAATATGCTCTCCCCGGATTCTCTCGTCCGAAGGGAAAACTTCAGAGCTGCAAGGGACTTCAAAGCCCGAGTCTACTATGCCTTTAAGCGCAGCATAGACCCTGGAGCCTGCAGAGGAAGCCTGAAGTCCTATATCCAGAATTCCTCCTTCATATCCCTTCCTCAAGCTTTTCAGCCCGAACAGGAGCCCTGTAAGGTATGCAGCCGTTGTGTTTCCGGTAGCCCCTGTGTAACCGTACTTAGCAAGCTCACTTGAAACGGCTGAGGAATAAGTAATATCCCCTTCTGGGGTCGGAGCTATTAACTGGATTTGAACATTTCTTGCACTCTTCCTGACAACCACACGGTCCTGCTTTGAAAGCAGTAACTTGAGTCGCAGGTGGTAATTAGTGCGTCCTTCTCTTCGTCTTCTAAAAGGAACCTTATATCTTGGTCCTGTTGCCATATTTAGCTCCTCCAGGTTATTTCTTTAACAGTTTTTCAGACCCAAGGTGGGTATTCAGGTGGGAAACGCTTCTGTATTCGCCGCCTTTTGCTTTTCTGTAAAGTCTGCAGTATACGGACTTATCAAGTGCCCCGTCTGCACGCAGTTCCTTGAGCCTTCTTCTAAGCGCCCGGATCTTTTTCATCCACTGCTCCTTCTTCGGAGTACGGGCACCTTTCTTACCTTTTCTTGAACCTTGACCTTTACAGTGCCCATACTTGCGCTTGGCAGCAAGAGCTCTGGCTCGGCCTCTGCTGACTCCTTTAACCGGTTTGGCCTTAATAGTGCCTTTCTCAATGAGCCCGCGAATATCTTCCCTGGTAATTGCCGACGCGATCTCTTCAGAGGCTTCCGGATTAAGCCATACCCTGTCAAGTCCGCATCCGAGAATCTTGGAGGCTAACCTTCTTTGATTGGCCAGATCTGACATTTTTATTCACTCCTTCCAGGGTTCAGTACTTTAATCCCGAGTTCTCCAGCCTTTGCAATAATAATAGCTTTCTTTCTTGCGCCTACTGTCGATGCTATCCTGATAGCCTCATAAGATGGATCAACAAGCTCAAGCTCAGCAATGCTGGAAATAAGTACATCCGAATAACCGGATGGGTGCAGGCCTTTTACTGAAGCAGGGCTTCCGTATCCTGCCTGGGCATGAGCACCTTTTGAGACATACTTTCTACGCTGTTTACCCTGAGAACCTCGCGGACGCCTCCAGTTACTGTCAAGCCTCTTGAACTTATGACAGGCCGCTCTCTTGAACTGAGGCTTCTTTCCTTTCTGGACTTTTCTCACATTGAATAATCGCCTGGATTCAGAGTCCATATCAAGGGGGGAAACTGAAGTACCTTCTGATTTGAATTCTTCTGCCATCATAATCACCTCAGGCCTTCTGCACTATGTAGATTCCGTCCTGGAAAATCCTCGGGTCGAATCTCTTGATCTTGGTCTTCTGTTCAATGTTTGCGGCAGTCTGCCCGACGTCTTCCTTGTTGATTCCGGTAATCGTCACATCATTTCCAGTAATTTTAACCTTTGTCTCACCAAGGATTTTTGCAACTCTTGGCTTCTTTTCTCCAAGGAAGTTCCCGATTATGAGGGTTTTGGCTTCAACTTTTACCTGCATTGGGAAGTGAGCGTACAGAATAGTCATCTTGCACTCAAAGCCTTCATTTACGCCTCTCATCAGATTTTTGATGTGGGAGGTGAAAGTGCCTACCATGGCTTTCTGTTCTTTCCTGGAAGATTCTGCATCTACCACTACTTTGCCTTCCCTGACGTCGATCTTGATTCCAGGGTACCAGAACTTTCTTTCTACAGTCCCCAGGGGACCCCTTGCTGTAAACACATCCTGAGAGAAAGAGACGGAAATTCCTTCAGGAATCTCTATTGTTCTTGCAATTTCCTTAACCATTTCCTGTTCCCTCCTCAGTATACATAAGCAAGAAGCTGCCCACCGATCTTCTTCTCACGGGCTTCGTACTGGGACATAACTCCGCTTGAAGTAGTTATTATAAGGGCGCCAAAGTTCTTTGCCGGCAGAAACTGCTTTTCCCAGCGTTCAAAGCTGTCAGTTCCTACGGAATACCGCGGCTTGATTGCACCGCATTTGTTGACTCTTCCCACAAGGGTGACACTGTAGATTCCGGCTTTTCCGTCATCGATAAGCTCGAATTCTCCAATATAGCCGAGATCTTGCATAACCTTCAGCACGTTGCCAATGTTTTTTGAGGCAGGCCTGATAATACAGGCACTTTTCCCAATAGCTTCGGCATTCTTAATTGTGGAAAGGGCATTTGCAAGAGGATCAAGTAATACCATTTAAATCACCTTACGAATACTTCTCAAAACCCATCTCGTGGGCAATTTCCCTGAAACAGTGCCTGCAGAGGTAAATGTCATATTTGCGGACAAGACCTTGTTTTCTTCCGCACCGCTTGCATACGTTTACTCCTCTTCCGGACTTATCTAGATTCTCTGCCATTTACATGACCTCCACGCCATAGCTCTCGTTAAGGAAAGCAACCGCATCCTCAACTGTGACCCTGTGGTTAGTCGGTATCTTCCTGGTTGCTATTCTCCTCTTGCAGATTCTTTCTCCAGGGCGTTTGATCACAACTGTTATGTCCATCCCGAAAACCCCGATATTAGGGTCATATCTCATGCCAGGAAAGTCAGTGTGCTCTTCAATTCCGAAAGAGACGTTTCCAAGGGAGTCAAACTGGGATCTGACCAGAGTTTTGTCAACGATATCCAGAGCAGTCTCAAGGAACTGCTGGGCTTTCTGACCTCTCAGGGTTACTTTGCAGCCTATGGGTTCGTTCTTCTTGATCGAGAAAGCCGGAAGAGTCCTCTTGGCAAAGCACCTGACAACTCCCTGCCCTGTGATAGTTCTGAGGATTTCTTCGGCATTTACAAGATGTTGACCACTTTCTCCAACACCCATGTGGACAATTACCTTCTCAACAACGGGAGTGCGCATAACGTTACTCAATTACCTCACCACCGAGCCGGATCTCAGGCTTGTCCTCGCCAATGACAATAACGTAATCTTCAATTGTTTCGAAATCGGTTTCCCCTGAAATCGCGACTGTATTGTGTCTGGAACTCTTAACTTCCCTGATTTCCGTGATCTTTCCGATTTCTCCGGAGTGCTGGCCGCCTACTACCATTGCCAGGTTGCCGACCTTGAACTGCAGGTGCTTTACTATCTGCTTGTCAGGCACTGAGAGAATCAGAGAATCCTTTGTACCGTACTCGTTAGAGCCCAGAATGTTAGTCCCGTCATTCAGGTTAAGCTGCACCTTGCCTCCTTTGAGAGTAGTCTTGTTGTTGATCCTGCACAATTTGTTAACATTTGTCTCGTTAAGCTTGTGAAGGGCCAGACGTCCCTTTTCATCCTGGAACATTCTGTATGTTTCATTTATAAGCGGGAGGGTAATTACGTCAAAAAGCCCAACCGGGAACCTGAGGTCTTTCCTGGGAATTCCGTCTACAAGAACCTTGCCTTCCGAAAGAATTCTCTTACCTTCCCTGCTATTATCTACAAGCTTGAGAATATCACGAACTATGATTCCGAGCGGAAGACTGCGTGCCTGACTGTGAGGCCCCGAGCGGGTGGTGGAGACCCACTTATAACCTTTTTTCCCGGCCTTCCAGCTTCTTGGGATTGATAATCTTTTCTGGTGTGTCACAAAATCACCTGCCTCACTTCTTAATGCTTGATGCTCTGCGCCCGTCCTTCAGTTCCAATTTTGTGATCATAACATTGGAAGGGTATATAGGCCTTGGGACTTCGGTGCCATCCACCTTGGTGGAAATAACTCCGTCGACAGCAATCGTGCCATCCTGAAGAGAAACGGTCTGGACCTTTCCTTCAGTACCCTTATAGTCTCCGCGCATGACCTTCACGGTGTCTCCCGCGATAACTGCGGCGCTTCTTGTGCTGTACTCCTTGGAGAGGGCTTCACTGAGCCTTGCGCCCATAAATTTCTGTCTGATATGCAGAGGCGCATTATATCTTGCTTTTCTCTGCTTTCTCGGCTGTTTGGATACCATTTTCGCCACCTCAGACAATAATAGATGCTGTGGTCCCGATCTTGGGGTACCTTTCAGCTACTTCTCTTGCTACAGGACCTTTTATGTCCGTGCCTTTGGGAATCCCTTCTTCATCCGTAATTACCATGGCATTGTCCTCAAAGGACACATGCAACCCATCCGGACGGCGGAACTCCTGTTTCTGGCGAACCACTACTGCAAGGAGAACCTGTTTT
Source organism: Methanosarcina sp. (assembly GCA_035560835.1). Taxonomy (GTDB): domain Archaea; phylum Halobacteriota; class Methanosarcinia; order Methanosarcinales; family Methanosarcinaceae; genus Methanosarcina. Next base: position 7,816 of record DATMYS010000255.1, on the reverse strand, counting down.
CTCATTTCGGGTGTGCCTTTTTTTACTGAAACGACGCACATGTCCCCAATTCCTGCGCAGGGCATTCTGTTCTTGACCCCTCTGTACTTCTTGACAGAAATAATCTCAACGACCTTGGCTCCTGTGTTGTCCACACAGGGGACCTTGGCGCCTGCATTGAGAGCCCTTGGGATGTTGGAGCGTATGCCTTTCATTTGGGCACCTCCGCTTTAACTACCACATAGGACTTTGTTTTGCTTATACGCCTGCATTCCGCGATCGTAACGATATCCCCGACTTTTGCTGAAATGCAAGGCGGGTTGTGTGCGTGAACCTTCGAGCGTCTCTTCTCGTATCTCTGGTATTTCGGCACCAATTTCATGTATTGCCTTTCAATAACTACCGTATTGTCCATCTTGCTGCTGACCACGGTGCCCACAAGGATTTGACCTCTTACTGGAAGTGTACCGTGGAAGGGACAGTATGAATCATCACATTCTTCTGATGGCGCCGGTATGTTCAATCCAATATCTCTTGCCATGAGTTTAGCCCCATTTACGTAACTTTTTGATGTTCTTGATCCGATTTTCGGGTTGTGAGAGCAGCAGGTTTCCCTGAATTTTAACGAATGTATCGGATCTGCGGCCTTTTTCTGAGAGCTCGGCAGGGATTCGGAAGAGAAATTCCGAATCCGCCTTTGGAATCTTCAGTTCCCGCGACCCTGAGTTTTCTACGATTAACAGATTTTTCGTCTCGTCGATAACCCGGCCGCGGATTCCTGTCAATGCTGGATTAGTGGAACGAATCACCTGAATTTCGAGCCCTATCAGTTCATGGTAGATAAGGGTCGAAGGTAGAATTTCCACTTTAGATTTCATTTAGCTCATGCTGAATTGTCTTTATCCGGGCAATCGTTCTCCTGATTTCTCCGATTCTTCCCGGATTTTCAGGAGCTCCGCCTGCGGAAGTAAGGGCACGTTCCCTGACCAGTTCACTGTTCAGGGTCTCGAGTTCGTCAGCCCTTTCGTCAAGTGACATATCCCGGATTTCTCTGGCTCTGAGGATTGCCATTATTCCTTAGCCTCCTTATGAACCCGTGCCATGGGATGCCAGTAATCGTAACCTTCGTGCTTGTGCTGCCAGACTCCGTTGACCTGTCTTCGCAGTTCGTCTGAGCCTTCAACCTGAATGACTTCAGCCTCTTCAAAGTCTTCTGCTGCTTCAGCTTGGGGTTCTTCCTCGGCTTCTTCAGGCTCTGCAACTTCAGCTGTTTCTACTGGTTTAGCAGGTGCTGCCACTGGTTCTGCAGGCACTGCTACAGGTTTTGCAGGAGCTGCTGCGGGAGCTCTCGGCTTTGCCACACTTTCCTTTTTAGGGGCTTCAGCGGCGGGCTTCTCAGCTAATTTTTCGGCAGGTTTTTCAACCGGTTCAGTCACAATCTCACTTGCTTCCTTAATCCTGTATGAGTCAGGCAGGATAACGTCCGGCTGAATGATCCTGACTTTACAACCAAGGGTTCCGAGCTTTTTGACTGCTACTGCAAACCCTTCGTCTACGACCTCTTCTACAGGGTGTCCAGAGTGCTTTACGTACCCGTCAATAAATTTTTCAACTCTTGACCTGGCACCCGTAAGCTTTCCTGAGATTACGACTTCACAGCCGAGTGCGCCTGCATTCATGACTGCACGGATGGTGTTGTGTCCGGCTTTTCTGAAGTACCAGCCTCTCTCAATTGAAGCTGCAAGCCTTGATGCCATCATCTGAGCGTTAAGTTCAGGTTTCTTAACTTCCTGAGCGTCAATCTGCGGGTTTTCGAGATTGTACTTGGTTGCAACGTCCCTGGTAAGCTTTCTGATGACCTTCCCGGCTTTCCCTATTACCATTCCAGGCTTTTCAGAATAGATAATAATTTGGGTGCCCATTGGGGTCCTGTTAAGCTCCATACCGCCGTATCCAGCTCTGTTCAGCTGTTCTGCGAAATACTCGTCCATGGAGGCTTTAACATACCCGTCATTGACGAATTTTCTTTCTATTGCCATTTAGCGCACCTCGGAAAGAATCATCTCAATATTTACAGTGTCTGTATCTTTGGGAGTGGCCCGACCTCTGGCTCTCGGCATAAACCCGTGAATTACCCTTCCGCGCTGAATTGCAGCGTGGGTAATATACATGTTTGCGGGTTCAAGGCCCTTATACTCGGCATTGCTTTCTGCATTCTTCAAGATCTTGAGGATCTCTTTTGAAGCATTAACAGGGTACCTGCCTGCAGCCATTGGACCTTTTCGGTGTCCAGTTCCGTCGTGGTGTCTTTTGAAGGGGACCGCCTGCTTTAAAGCAACTACATCTTCTAAAAACTTTCTTGCTTCAGCAACTTTCATGCCCTTAATTTTGCAGCAGACTTCACGGGACTTTTTAGGGGAAATATGGAGTTCAGAACCCATCGCCTTAGAGGTAGTTTCAGGGTCTCCCTTAACTGAATAATTAATTCTTGCCATTCCCTCTCACCTCATTTCAGCGGCACGAACTTGCTTGAACGGGTTGCTCCCACACCGGCACTGCCGTGTGAAACCTTTGATCTTGTGGGTGCAAATTCTCCAAAGCGGTGCCCAATCATTTCAGGCTGAAGGTCCACACTCACGAAGCTTTTCCCATTGTGGATTTCAATCGTCTGTCCGATCATTTCCGGAAGGACGATAAGGTCTCTGTGATGAGTCCTGACCTTCTTGCCTTCCTTGAATTCGTGCAGGACTTTTTTCTGTCCGTCCGTGAATCCGCGTTTAATGCTCCTGCGTTCTCTTGAAGGCAGGAGTTCTGCAAACTCTTCAAGACTCAGTTCCTGAAGTTCTGAGACGGTTTTCCCGCGGTAGGTATACTCACCCTTTCTCTTTGGTAATCTTGATGATGATTTTTTAGCCATAACGAATACCCCTCATCAGCGCTTCATTCCAGTCCTTCTAGCTGCAATCAATCCGACCTTTCTTCCGGGCGGAGCGTTTCTGCTGACCGTTGTGGGCTTTCCCGGGTGCTTCCAGGCACCTCCACCGAATGGGTGGTCACGTGGATTCATAGCAACTCCTGAAACTCTGGGATATTTTGCAGCTCTTGTTTTCATTTTGTGGTATTTTTTCCCGGCTTTGAGCCACGGCCTGTCCACCCTGCCTCCGCCTGCAACTATACCGACAACTGCCCTGCACTTCGGGTTAAGCCATTTAATGGTACCTGAGGGCATTGACACTGCAGTCCTGTTAGGCTCATGGGTTACGACAGTTGCGTATACTCCAGAAGAGCGCACGAATTTACCACCGTCATTTGGCTTTGACTCGATGTTGCAGATAAAGAAACCTTCAGGCACTTTTCCTATAGGAACTATATTTCCTGGCCTGACATCGGCATCGTCTCCACACTCGACTGTGTCCCCTACTGCAACTCCTTCTGAGGCAAGCAGGAGAAGTTCTTCCCCATTTTCAAAGGCAACTTTTGCAAGCGGGGCTGAGCGAGCAGGGTCGTGCTCGATATCAATGACTTTCCCCTGAATCGACGTGTTTTCATCAACACGAGGGTGCCTCAGTTCTACCTTGTACTTGTGAGAAGGAGCTCTATAGGTCGGAGTACCTCTACCCCTGTTTTGTGATATGATTCTTTTACCCATACATCACACCTCACATCAGTCCTATTCGGGTTGCAATCTCGTGTGCCGATTCAGGATCTCCGAATGTCAGGATTGCTTTTTTCGTGCCCTTCATGGTGGTCATGGTTCGCACGGAATTTACTTTGAACCCGTACAGTTTTTCAACATCTTCTACGATCTGCTTTTTGTTTGACCTGGTATCCACGATAAACTGGAGCTTATTTTCGTCAAGCAACATCATCGCTTTTTCAGTAACAAAAGGATAATTAACGGAACTCATTGGAATGCACCCTCCAGTTTCTCAACTGCGGATTCTGTCCAGATAGTAAGGCGCCCTGCGTGAGTGCCAGGTGCGAGCAGTTCGGCATTAAGTGAGTCTACTGTTGCAACATCTATCCCCGAGAGGTTTCTTGCAGCCTTCAGGATAGGGGCATTTTCCCCTGCAACAATAAGGACACTCTTTTTGTGCTTGTATTTCCTGCCTCTGAGCTTTCCGCGGCCTGCCCTGATATGTCTTCCGTATTTTGCCCTGAGCACGTCTTCGTAGACTCCGATAGCCTGCAGGAATTCGATTACCTGCTTTGTCTTATCCAGGTCTTCAAGAGCGTTTTCCGTAACAATTGGAAGCTCGGCTTCAAAGATATGGCCTCTTAGGCTTACAAGGGTCGGATCCCTGGTTGCTGCGATTGCAGAGCGGATTGCATAGCGGCGTTCCTTGGTGTTGACTTTCTCGCTCCTGTCAGCTTCTGGTTTAGGTGGGTGAGCTCTTCTTCCGCCTCTTGCGTGAGGAACTCTTGCAGCTCTGCTGCTGTTTACAAGCCTCGGAACATGGGATACGCCTCGCCCTGAACCCCAACCTCTTGCGGAAGTTTCCATGCCTGCATAGAGACGGGGACCATAGGGTTGAAGCCTGTTTGCCTGTGCCGCAAGCACTGCCTTTTTAATCAGGTCAGGGCGGTAGTCCACATCAAACACATCGGGAAGCTCGATTTCCCTGATAACCCTTCCTGTAAGGTCTATTGTTTTTGCTGTAGCCATTTCACTTCACCCCTGCTTGGATTCCCTGCTTATGTGAAGGATATTCGGTTCGCCAAGGTCGGCTTTTTTTGCCCTGATCGGGTCTCTGAGTCTGATAAGCCTTTTGGAAGGTCCGGGAACGCTGCCTTTGATCAGCACATAATCCCCACGGACAAGGCCGTAATTCATAAAACCGCCTTCTGGGGTGACTTCTTCCCCATCGGACCCGATCTTAAGGATGCGCTTGTTGAACTCGGTTCTCTGGTGGTATCCGGTCTGACCCATTTGCGGAACTCTCCAGTTGACGCGACGAGGATTGAAACCACCAAGGGTACCGACCTGTCTGAGACTGCCCTGCCTGGAGTGCTTGCCCTTCATAAGCTGGATGCCCCAGCGTTTTACTGGGCCCTGGGTACCTTTTCCGATGGTGATAGCGGCCGTGTCAACAAGTATCCCGGTTTTGAAAACGTCGGTGACGCTTACAAGAGTGCCGAGAATTGACTTTGCGTACTCAAATTTGGTGCTGAGATCTCTGGCGCTAATTCCGGATTCCATGATATCGGGCGTCTTTTTGGGAACCCCAGTAAGGCTCTTTGGCAGAGTATAAATAACTGCCTTGATATCGCTTACCTTGCCTTCTTCAATCATTTTTCCAATATTTCCAAGGGTTTCGGCCATATTTTCGGCTACCGGCACAGGGATCCTGCGCTTGAGTTCAGGATCAAGATCTGCTGCCCATACCTCAGCAATTGCCTTTTCTCCGGTACTGTCTTCTGCGTAAGCCCGGATGGCTGCGACCCTGATTGCAGGAGTTTCGATGACAGTTACAGGCACGGAAATTTCCATACCCTGGGTAAGGCTGTTCTTTGTGTCATCAACCATGATCACGTGGGTCATGCCCACCTTGTACCCTGCAAAACTCTGTAGCTTTGGCTCACCTGCAGCCTCCGGCCAGGACCTGAACCGTGGAATGTGGCTCTTTGCCCTCTTGCGCGGACTAAATGCGAGGGAACCTCGTTTTGGTCGGTGTATGCTTGCCATATTTCTACTCCGTAAATTTCAATTGAAATGCCAGTCCCTCCGGTCGGCTCAACATGAGTGGCAAAAGAAAAATGCACTGGATTCCCCGAACGCTACCAGGTGGGGGAGGGACGTCTTTCAGACCTGCCTGGCAGATATATGCCTCGAGCAGACCAGAGCTTATTGCTCCCGGTACCCTAATTCCTTCAGGTATCTGCAAATATCCGATCCTCTTCCCAGCTTGTCTAGCAGGAGCATACTCTTAAAGGACCGATTATACGATCCTGGCAGACCCAAATCCAGGCACTCGGCCCTTATTTGAAACATTACTTGCCTGATTTGAAACTTCAGTATTAGGTAACCTGATTTTGAACTCAGTTCCCTTATTTGAAACTTCAGTATTCAGTAACTGCAACCGCGACTCATCGAAAACCTAAACATTTTCGTGCGATTTTAGGCGCCTTCACGACGCCGAAAGCGGGCGTTTCAAAGCATTGGCCCTTTTACACTCATGTTGATCCGACGTTTCTCACTGGATTTATCTTCAATGCAAGGAATCTCCCGTAAAACACGGCAGAAAACCCTATCTCCCGGAAACCTCCAGGATGTTAGCATTAAGCATCACATTGATCTGATTAGATAATTTCAAGCCTAAATGCGTGAAATTTCCATCTCGGATGTACTTTGCCTTTAGATAGCACATCTAATATATAAAGCCTTTGCGGGGCGAGAAGAGAATTCAGAAAGAAGAATCAGTTACAGGTAAGAGTACAAGTACAATATATCAAAGAGCTTGGGATCAGATTTCTCCAATCGAAGAATTGAAATATGGCGTCACAGTTGAAAGAATACTAGCTCTACTTATCGACCATCAAAAATTTACAGGCCGGCTTAGAAGTATGTTATACAACCGGCCTAGTATATATTAGATACGCAGGCTTGTAATTATTAATAGATAGCCCTTTACAGTAAACCTTTGAAATCAAATGAAATCTCTTAATTGAATTTTGCTTTAGACTCTATGATTCTTGTTTTAGACTCAATGACTCTTGTTTTAGATCTCTGATTAATGTTTTGAATTTTGTCTTGATCTTTTTATACCTGATCTTGGGACACCTGCATATGAGATTATAATCCAGTCCTGCTGCCATAATTCCCCTGAATTATGCAGGTATTAAAGGTGAAATACTTTTAATCAGCTTATTTTCAGATATTGAAAGGCAGTGAAGGGTGCAGTAAACAGCTTTTTCCTCCCTGTTTTTCAGGACGATAAATTCACTCCCACAAACAGGACAAACCTTTCTTATATATTTCATTGAATATCACCGCTTTTTTACACTTAGCTATGGAATTAATTTTTTGACTAATTTTAACTCTTCTTTTCACCAGAGGTTAAAAAATAAAGAATTCCTCAAGCTGTAACTAGTGTCTAGAATATTTAGTTCTGAGTCCTTATAATTAAGAAAAGGACTACGGATGATGTGTTGTCTAAGTATTAACGCCCAATAATTAAATTGCCATGACACTAGGTAATACCGGGAGAAAGAATAATTTCTCCGGGTAGTACTTCTCTTCATGTCACGGATTTAACTATATATTTTCATTTCAGCCCTTGTATAGCAACTTACGACGGTAAATAGTTTAAAGAATTACAGTTTCTAATAAATAGTACATTTCGGTTCAAAGCCTTTGAGACCTCATTTTATACATATTTTTACCCTGAAATTGAATTGTCGGGTAGCTTCTAAAAGATGGAGTATTCTTGATCCTTCTCGCTGCCGATATAATAGAATTCAAAGTTTTGTTCTAATGTTCAAAACTTCGGGATTTATAGCCTTTCCTGAAACAGATGCTTCCCAGTAACTGTGAAATTATTCCAGAGAATTCGATTATTGAAGAGATTACCCAGCAGGTCAACTTTTAACCTGTAGAAAGCCTGGATCTGGAAATAAAAATTCCTTTTGAACTAAGTCAAATCCATAAGGAGAATTTATTAAGGGAATTTGAACTAAGAAAGAAGACTTTAAGTAATGAAAAGTCGAGATAGATAGACTCAGGGCTCTTAATTATATTATTGTTACTATGTCGCTATTCAAGGAGAAAGAAATTTGAAAAAGGAAAAGGTTTTTACAGGAGAGATTTCCTTAAAAATATTTAAGCGATTTTTAAAAT
>DATMYS010000254.1:0-4159 GCA_035560835.1 Methanosarcina sp. | reverse complement strand
ATCGGTAAGATGTAAATAAAAACATCAAATTGCACATCAAGTGAAAATTTAAAAAATGAATCTAAGTGCTCACTTTAAATAGTTAGGACTTTACGCACTTGAAGTACAAAATCAAGTACAATTGGCGTTGTGATTGACTTTGTATTTTAAACAGTTAAGGGTTAATGCTATTGATTTCTCAGTCCAACTGTGTAAGTCCGAATAGTGAAAAGCCATGTTTGTAAGAAATGAGAACTTAAATTTGTAAAGCAGCGTTTAGGGAATTGAAATAACTCCTGTATACGTACTCTGGCTTTCTTCTATCAATATAGAAAGCGTTTTTTCGATTCCTTCCCCTTTGATTTCAAGGATAATATCAGCTTTTCTGTTAATTATTTCCTTGAAGTAAAGAATGAATTCTCCCTTTTCGTCTGGAATTACCAGAATTTCCCGGCCTGTAGATTTTGATATCGCTTTTATTGTAATGCCTGCAAGAAGATCCGGCTCTGGGGCAAGCGGGACAAGAAGACCTCTTATAAGTGTTGTTCTGTCCGAAAAAGGATAAAGAGGCTTCGGCTTCAGGAAAATTTCGGCAACAGGTTCCTTTGAATTTGCGAAAGAGGAAGTATCGACTATCCTTTCCTCGGAAAAGTAAAATTCGGATTTTACGCTTAATGTATACGTACCTTCTGGAAGTCCAGAAAAGGTATAGTATCCACTCAGGTTTTTCAAAGCTTTTACAGTTGTTATTTTTTCCCCATCCAGCATCACCCTGACATCTCCCAGAGGTTCTTTTTGCGTGTAATCATCAACAAGCCACACTGCAAAAGACAGGCTGAGAGAAGAGGGACAGGAAAATACGTACTCATGCCTGCCTTTGCCCTCGATTTTTGCTGTTTCAGTTAGATCTGCACATGATTTGACAGAAGCCACTTATTTCTCCCTCCTTTCTGGAGTTTGCCGTTGAGGGCCTCCTGTAACCCTGCTGATTTTCTTTTCGCTCGATGATTCGATTTTCACTGGCGTTACCTGATAGCATACTGAAGGCCGGAAGCTTTTGTCTTTGAAAGTGCTCCAGATCTTGGTCATGTCGTCCAGGCTCAATGCACTGTTAATTACGTGCAGTTCAGTATCATATGCGGAAAGGCTCCCTTTCAAAACCGAACCTGTAAGTATGGGATTATCGTGCAGGATCTGCATGGCTCTTCCCAGAATTCTGTGTTCTTCTGCACTCCTTTCGGTCCTGTCCTGAATTCCAGAAGATGGGTATGATGTCAGCATGTAGTAAAGGTCAAGGGCAAGGGGCGGAGTTCTGAGTCTCGAAGGCCCAAAAACTTCCATATCCAGATTTCTCAGGTGGATGTTTTCGTCAACCTGGAAGAGGAAAAGGGAAAGGCGAATATTGTCCTTGCCCTCGATTTCTCCAGGGGACACAAGGGATATCGAATCCGCAGGTATTATGTCCTGCATGTTTCCTCTCAGAAGTTCTACAAGGGTTTCTCCGACATCAGCTATTGCCGTATAATCCGACATTTTCTGTCTCCTGCTGCCTGAATGTAATTTACTCCAATGTCCTTTACCTGTTTAGGAGTTTATCTTCATAATTTTACTTCATAGTTTTCTTCATAGTTCACTTCATAGTTCACTTCATAGTTCACTTCATAGTTTTCTTCATAATATTACTTCATAATATTACTTCATAATTTCTCTTCATAAATATTAGTCATTTTACCAGCTCATAATAAGTTCCGAAATCCCCAGGGGTGCAGATTTTGCCCATTTTCTGGAATTCTCGCTTCAGAGCTCTCAGGATTTCTTTCATGCCTATAACTCCAGAACCATCCGCAGCCAGGACTGCGGCGAGCAGTGCAATATTTTTTATATTCCCGCCAGTGAGCTTGAATTTTGAAAGGAAATTGAAATCCACATCTTCTCCGAGCCGGGCTTCTTCAGGAAACATGCCGGTCCAGATCTCTTTTCTTGAGGCTTCGTCAGGGATTGGAAATTCCACAGCAAACTGCAGCCTCCTCAGAAAGGCATCATCAAGGTTCTTCTTATAATTGCTTGCAAGGATGATTATTCCTTCGTGCTCTTCCATCTGCTGGAGCAGGTAGTTTACCTCAATATTCGCATAGCGGTCGTGAGAATCATTAACTTCTGAACGCTTTCCAAAAAGGGCATCGGCTTCGTCAAAGAAAAGGATTGCATTGCCTATCTCAGCTTCCCCAAAAATCTTTTTCAGATTCTTCTCGGTTTCCCCGATGTATTTGCTCACGATGCCTGAAATATCAATTTTGTAGAGGTCGAGACCAACCTCCCCTGCAATAATCTCAGCAGCCAGAGTCTTGCCTGTGCCCGACGGGCCTGCAAAAAGGATATTCAGCCCTTTCCCGAGCGAAAGCTTTTTATCAAACCCCCATTCGGAGTAAACGGTTTCCTTATGCCTTACAAAAGCGCAGATCTCTTCAAGCTGCTCTTTTACCGGCGCAGCCAGCACAAGATCCTTCCATTTCCTCCGGGGATTGATTTTTCGGGCGAGGGAGTTGAGTTTCAAGCTGGAACGGTTTCTGCAAGCCCTGTAGAGATCTTCCTTGCCAATAACTGCTTTATTCCGCCCCCGCGATGCGGCAAAGCCCTGCGCAGTCGATACCACATCTCGAATCTGGCCGCCGCTTAATTTGAATCTGGCAGCGAGGTCTTCTATATCTGCCTCTCCGACACTGTTTTCAAAGTTTTCCAGGCACAACTTCCAGAGATGTTTTCGCTCTGCAAAAGCAGGCAAGGGAAAAGAACAGCTTATAAAAGTATTGTTTCTCAGGGCACTTCCGGGTTCCCACAATTGGCCAGTGGATAGAAATACAGGTCCTGGAAAAGAGTCCAGTGCCCTGACCAAGCCAAAAAGGCCTGACCCGGAAAAGCCAGATCTTGAAAAATCAAAACTTGATAAACCTGAGCCAGAAGTGCCGTAACCTGGGTCAAAACTTGGAATACCTGAATCCAAATCCTGTCCCTGTTGATTGCGCCCCCATAAGGCATCAAAATTTTCAATGAAAACAGCTCCTTTCTGGAGAAGAGCTTCGCGTAAAATAAGATTTAGAGCCTCAGCTTCCACGCCTTTTGGAAACGCCCCTGCGTCTGCAAGAAGCAAATTTACCCTGAGCTCCCTGCAACATGCCTCAGCCGCAAGCTTTTTTCCTGTCCCAGACGGCCCGTAAAAGAGAAACATAAGCCTGGAATCTTCCTCAATTCTCCGCTTTACCGCTTCAAGCAGACAGTTTTTCTGGTCATCTGGGACGATAAGATCATCAAAAGACCTCATGGGTTTTACCAGCGTTGAAAACCGGACAATTTTCGAGTCAGTTTCATCCGAATTCAGTAAAAAAGCCGCTATCCTTTCATCCAGTTTAATGAATTTTGATAGCAGGGAAGAATTTGCATCCGTCCCGTCCCCCACAAGAGAGATAAGCCTGTTTCTCAGCAAAGGGGCAGACGGAGAAAAGTATTCCCTCGCCTCAAGTTTTTCCTCAAGGCCGGCGCAGAGAAGATCAAATATCATTTCCACTGATGGCTGTTTTTTTGTCAGGTCATTTTGCAGGTAGGCGTAAAGCTTTGCAAAGCGTCCGTCAAGTTCAGGGGCAAGTCCTATCAAAAGAACATCCGTTTCAAAAGGTGTCAGGGAAAAAAGTTCAGATAAGCTGTGCAGTCTTAGCTCGATTCCTCTTTTCAGGCTCTCAGTTTTTTTCTTGCTGATTGTTCTTTCCAAGGCCTCAATTTCCTTAGATTTCAACTCCTGAACCCGAAAAGCTTCAGAACCGCAGCATACAGCCTGTACAATCGCGTTTGCTTCAGATTCAGAAATGAAAAGGTCTGCAAAGTCCTGGCTTTCCTTTAAAGTTTCAGCTTTAGATTTTTCAAGGAAGAGCCGGATAAGCGTCCCTATACATGCCAGTTCTTCCTGTAGGTGCTCAGAGCTGTTCTTGTAGAATTCTTCAGTTAAAACGGGAGTCTGTCTATGTCCGTTAAAATTTGAATCCTGTTTATAGTTGTAGCTATTTGTAAATTCAGCGAGATCCTTGCAGTTTATGTAACTCATTTTTGGCGTCCTAAGAAGGTTAAAGTTAAATTACATACAAGAAATGAAAACCTTATAATGTTATGATCTTTCAGGAGGTTACGAACT
>DATMYS010000253.1:0-4368 GCA_035560835.1 Methanosarcina sp. | reverse complement strand
TGCCTTCAATTCAGTGATCTGCTCCGTGTAATTGCTTACTTGAGGCATGCCTTCGTATTTCTCTCCCCAAGATGCCGCATAGTATCGGCTATCATAGTTACCTGACGATGCTACACCCACCTTATAGAAATCCGGGTAAGTAAGGAGTGCCTGAGCTGTCATGAAACCTCCACCTGAATGTCCATAAATTCCAACTCTATCCAGGTCCATGTAAGGCCGATCTTTAGCAAGCTGTTGTAGACCATTGACATGGTCGGCCAGCCCTCCGGCAATGCCCAAGTGACCATAAGAAACATCATGGAATGCCTTGGAACGATCAGGAGTTCCAGAAGCGTCCATAATTACCACAATGAATCCCATTTCAGAAAGAGCCTGGTTTAACCAAATCGGGTTCCAGCCTCCAGCAGTATAGGGAAATGCTTTGGGTGTTATTGTAGTCTGCGGACCAGGATAGACGAACTCTATTACTGGATACTTGAGAGATTTATTGAAAGTAGTTGGTCGGATGATTACGCCATAAATGTCGTACTGACCATCTAATGATTTTACGCTGAATCTTTCAGGAAACTTCCAGCCCATTGATATCAGGTTGTCGATATCTCCCTTTTCCAGACTGAGTAGTGTCTTTCCATCGTTTGATCTCAGCACAGTAACTGGAGGAAGATCCACTCTGGAATAAGTATCAACGAGGGTACCTCCATCCGGCGACATACTTATATGATGATCCGCATCCTCAGGGGTGAGAAGTTCCAGGTTGCTTCCATTTAAATTAACCCTGTACAAGTGTTGATAATATGGGTCTGTACCTGTCTCTCTACCTCCAACCGTGAAGTAGACCAGCGACCTGTTTTCATCCACATATAAGAGATTTTCTACAGTCCAGTTACCCTCTGTAATGGGATTTTTCAGGCTTCCGTTATTATCATAGAGGTAGAGATGACCATAGCCACTACGCTCAGAGAACCATATGAAATCACCGTTATCCAATGCCTCGAAATTAGGCTGTTGCCATTCAATATAGGTCGATGTGCTCTCGTTAAGGATCTCCTCTGCTTGACCGGTTGAAGGATCTATTTTTAGAAGATGAAGCTCCTTCTCATCCCTCTCATCGTAAACGGAGTAGAGAGTATCGCCTGCTTTGTTCCATTTGTAAGGGTACTCTAAGTCCAATGTCTCAGGGAGGGCACTATGTTTAACAGGAATGACCTTCCCCGAAACAACATCCAGCACTGTGGGTTCATACATTGGTATATATTCGTCTCCTGGCATGGGATACTTATATGTCCAAACCTTTGGCCTTGAGCTATTCTCAGGCACGTATTGCAGCAGCGAAATAGGTTCGACATTCCTTTGATCCATCTTGAATGTCGCTATTCTTCTTGAATCAGGAGACCATTCTGCAAGAGGCTTGGGGTTTATTCCCAAACGCTCCTGAGATAACTTTTCATTGTAGTTATCGGAGTACTCACCATAGGCATAGTTCTTGATGCCATCAGTAGTTATTGGATAAGTCTTGCCGGTTCCTATCTCCCTAATCCATATATTGTGATCCTTTACGAGAGCAGCAAGCTTTCCATCAGGCGAAAGTAACTCCCCCTCAGATTCCTCAGCCCAGGGCGAAGCATTGATAATACGGTAGCTCTGGAGGTCGCACTGCCAGGATTTATTGAATGCAGAAAAACGTATGCCTTTCATGCCAGGCAGAAATGAAATCTTATCAAAGGGAAGATCTGATGAATTGACAGTGGTTTTGGATGCGTTAGAGAGAGCTTTAGCAAGTAGCTCATGGTCAAAGGCTCTATCCTTAGTTAGATTTACAGTGTCTACGAACATGAACTTCTTGCCTTCACGGTCATTCTTTGTGTACCAGAAGGAATTAGTGCCGTTTATCCAATTAGGGATGATGCTGACGTTGAACATCGATGCTGCTGCATTCTCAGGTAAGAATTTATCCGCATTTTCATAGCCAGTAAGGCTGGCTGAGAACCCAGTCGCATTATCATTAGTTCCAGCTTCTGCAAAAGGCGTCATTGCAGGAAACATTAGAATGCATACCATAACCAGGGAAAAAAAGCAGATGCTCGTGAAACTCTGCCTTTTAGGTGGCTTAATACTCAATAGCCATAATGCTCTTGGGATTAGCATATTGATACCTCGTTCTCGATCACTCAAGAAAATGCTCATTTTGTGCTAAATATCGGCTTCAGGTCCACCTCAGTCCATTCCTGTACCTCTGGCACCCTAACCCAAACCTTCAACTCTTTGGGCACAGCGACTATCTGATAGCTTGTGACGTTGGGAGCTCTAAATGCTCCACCGCTCTCCAGGGGGATGCTCATGACCTCCATCATGACCTCGGGATTAAATTTTCCCTTATATTTCTCACCCAAGGCAAGCAAATTTGCACTTCTATGTGCTGTATATGCAGGATCTTGATCATCCAAAGCAATTGGGGCAAATCCCCAGAACGGATCAACGAAGTGGTTTGTGGCTACCAGCAGGCCATCTTTATCGGGTGCCCTACGCACAACATCAGATGTTGCCCATTCGTAAGAGTAGGCCCCTGTTTCGTTAGCTACGTTCACTATATATGCATTATCAGGATAGGATGTATGGAATTGGGCATCAATCTGGTCGAGGTCAGCCGAATTCTCCAGGAATGAAAATAAAGAAACTGGAGAGAATATTCTGTTGTTATTCTGTATGTTCTCGGAGATCTGGCCGTTGTTAAGCTCCAGGAATACTCCATCCTTACTCATGCCTGAGGTTACATAGATAACTCCTGTGTAGGTTATGCTTGCTACGGGAATACTTCCATCATCGGGATTGTAGATGGCCACAGTTGCATATTTAGCGAATTTTGGTCCCATATCATAGTTTCGACCGAAGACAAGCGGGCCACCTGAGGTATAGTTGCCCCAGGCAGCGACTCCTGAGCACTGCCCTTCCTGTAAGTTTACGTAGGTTTCTAAATCATTGACTATCAGCTGCTTATCAAGCCCCAGACCTGAGGTTTCAGCCATCCCGTATATGATTTCCTTGTATCTTTGAGGATAAAACCTGAAGTTAGATCTTGCATCCTGCAGCATAACATCATATGTAAACTCGGGAATTTTGTCGAAGTCGGCACTTATATTACCGTAAATTTCGTTCAGCTCCTGCTTTTGTAGCGCCCCATACTGTCTTCCCATTTCCCTATAGCTACCGTGAAGCTCGACTACGTTCAGAGATCCAGTTTTGTAGAGCTTGCCGCCCTCAAAGGTCATTATAGGAGTTTTGGTATTCAGGACTAAACTTTCATTGTCAGCGCTTGCTCCCATTGCAGGCTGCCAAGCTATAGCCAGGAGTATGAATAGTAATAAAGAATGAACTATCTTCTTTGCAAAAAATCCGCTTCGACTAAATTGACTCCCCCCAGGATCAAAGTATGATTATAAATTATAAATATATTAATTATAAAATTTGCTATTATATTACTTACCTACAATATTGCTCTGAGCTGATGTTATCGTCAAGATATACACAAATTTGGGGGGTTAATGTGAGAGCGATAAATATTCTTTGTATTGCGCTAATGGCTTTCGTGATTGCACCATCTGCAGTTGGTGCCTCTAATTTAACCAATGCTTCTAATGTAATCGATTTCAGTTCCCTGGATAAGACCATCCAAGAGGAGCTTAATGTAACCAACACGCCAGGATGTGCCGTGGCTATAGCCAGCGGTGATAAGATAGTTTATGCTAAAGGCTTTGGCGTGGCTAATGTGGAGACCGGACAGCCCGTAACACCAGAGACTCTGTTCATGATAGGCTCCACTACAAAGCCCTTTACTGCCTATACGCTTTTATCTACGGTTGAAGAGGGAAAGGTGAATATCAACAAGCCCGTAGGCTTAGGATTAAAGTATAGCTAAGAAGGGCATCTCCATAATGCCCATCTAAACTTTTAGGGCCTATTTTAAATCCTTTAAAAGTTCACCTTATCTATATATCTCAGATTCCATTGAGTATGTGTAACCTGTGGATTGATCCCTTCACTTTTAGCATTTTCAATGCAAGAGCACTAATTTATAAGCGTCTTTTTAATTTCGTGGCCCAATACCATTGCGCTCCAGATTTTATATTTACTTACTTTGGTAATTATTTACTCAAGAAAAAAGTTTTTAAGCAAAACCTATGCATCACAAAAACGACAAAATTCGTTTTTTTGGTGAATAAAAAGGTCGAATGACCAGAAATTATAGAACTTTCGATACTGCCATCAATATTGAAGGAACCAAAAGAAAGTGTGTCCAAAAGAAAGTGTGTATTACTAACATCTCCTTGAAATGATCAACCTTTTAATAAAAAATTCAAAGAAACCAAATAA
>DATMYS010000252.1:0-2891 GCA_035560835.1 Methanosarcina sp. | reverse complement strand
ACAGTCATTTGAGAGAAGAACATGAGCAGGCTTCGAACATTGAGTCTAAACTTACCGACAATGAAGGCTCTCAACTTATGATAGCTTTTGGCGGAACAGCTGCAATCCTTGGATATAGCACAGGAGTGTAAAATCAAAAATCAAAATAAGTAAAAGAGTATCTAACTAGGTATAATTAATTGCAAATATTAAAACAAAAGTTGTCAACTGCAAGTTACTTTTTAAGAAAAGTGTCTAATTGGTTTGACTCTATTTCATCACGAAACATTTCAAGAACACTCAATGCTAAACTTTGAAGATTCAGAAGATAATAAAAATAAATTAATATTAAATTATTGTTCAGTTTTAAAACGTTTTATAAAGTAGTAACTTTTGCTCAGAAACTATTTTTCGTTTAATTAATTTAAAATAAGAACTGGAACATCATATGCTATAACGAGGGTAAATAGGTCAAGAGAGTGAGGATAATCGGTAAAGCATGTGAGTAAAAAGTAAAGTATTGCTTGGAAAACAGTTACTCTGCTCCGAATAAAATACTTACGGCATATAATGTCTAAGCGATGTATTGGGGATAATGGGAAAGAGACAGAACTCTTCCGGGCTTTACTCCATTCTTTTTAATGTGCTTTTTGCGATTCAAGAGAAGATGTTGGCAAGCTTAGAACCTATAATAAACTCGATAATAATTTTTTTTTACTAAACCTGGGAGATTTATCATGATTGAATTAAAGATCGGAGACGAAATTCAGGATTTCAGGTTAAAAGATCACAACGAAAAGGAAGTTCGCCTCAAGGACTTTCTTGGAAAGAAAGTACTCCTATCGTTCCATCCATTGGCCTGGACCAAAGTATGTGCAGAGCAAATGAGTGCACTTGAGGAAAATCAGGAGTTGTTTACCAAACTGAATACAGTGGCTTTTGGCATAAGTGTAGATCCTATACCGTCAAAAAGAGCCTGGGCCAAAGAACTAGGGATTACCCACATTAGGTTACTTTCAGATTTCTGGCCACATGGGGAATTAGCCAGAACATATGAAATATTCAGAGAAAAAGAAGGAGTCTCCGAAAGAGCAAACATAATTATTGACGAGGAACATAAGGTAATATTTTTCAAAATATATCCAATTCACGAACTTCCAGATATAGTGGAAATTATAAAAGTCCTTGAGAGATAAGGTCAATTCCAGCAAAAATTTACGAATATATTTCAATCTCAGTATGATTTGATTGAAGAGACATTTTCTGAGGGGGAAAATATGAAAGCGATAAGAATACATGAATTTGGGGGGCCAGAGGTTTTGAAATACGAAGACATCCCAGATCCACAGCCTGGTCCGGGTGAAATTCGAATAAAAATCATTGCAGCCGGAGTCAATCCAATGGATTGGAAGGTACGTAGAGGCTATATAAGCTCATTACCTTTGCCAATGATAATGGGGTTGGATGTTGCGGGTACGGTTGACATTGTTGGAAAAGGAGAAGTATCCTTTAAGCTTGGAGATGAGGTCTTTGCTAAAGTAGGTATCGGAAAGGGAGGATATGCCGAGTATACAGTGGCCCGTGCAGCAGAAATGGCACGGAAACCAGAAAGTATTGGATTTGTTGAAAGTGCTGCTATTCCTACTGCGGGACTGGCTGCCTGGCAGTCGCTTTTCGATCTTGCCGGACTCGAAAAAGGGCAATCAGTGCTCATTCATGGTGCCTCCGGAGGAGTTGGAACTTTTGCAGTCCAGTTCGCCAAATGGAAAGGGGCATATGTTATAGGCACCGCGTCGGAGAAAAATGCAGAATTCTTGAAAAGCATAGGTGCTGACGAAGTAATCGATTATAAGAACCAGCGATTTGAAGATCTTGTGGGAAATCTGGATGTGGTATTGGATACAATAGGAGGAGACACATTTGAGAGATCCTGGGGCGTCTTAAAGCCTGGTGGATTTCTGGTAACTACTGTAGCTAGCATTCCCGAGGGTGAGCCCGAAAAACGCGGTGTGCGTGCAAAAAGTCTCATGACGCAGTCTGACGGAAAAGAACTTGCTCAGATTGCATCTATAATAGATGAAAGGAAAATTAAACCCATTGTTGCGACTATCCTTCCTCTGGCAGACGCACGAAAGGCTCACGAGATGAGCGAAGCCCTTCATACACGCGGGAAAATTGTTTTGCGCGTTAGAGAAGATTCATTGTAAGCCAAAGCCAAAAATAAAAAATTTCGGTTTAAGTTATGAATTCTATTCAATTGTGAACTAATTTAGGGGTTATATACAGCGGGAAAGTAACCGAAAAAGAATTACGATGATGTACTAATTCCAAGTTTTCAAGGAGAAGCTAAAAAATTTGGAAAAATTCACTTGCTGTATCAAATAAATACAGGATATGCCTATGCCTGTAAAAGCCTTCACTGGTAACAGAATCAAATGAGGTTAAGGCTTTGGAGCAGTGAGTAGGAACAATTTAACTTCTTTAGGGGGTAGTAACAATATGATGGAACTTATGCAAGATTTACCAGACAACGTTCTGGGTATCGTTGGTAGTGGAACGATAACAGGAGAAGACTACGACACTGTACTAATTCCTGCAATGAAAAACAAACTACAAAAGTACAAGAAGATTCGCATACTTTATCAATTGAAAACAGACTTTGTACATTATTCACTCGATGCTTACTTAGAAGATGCAAAAGTGTCATGGCATACACTTTCATTTGAAAAAGTCGCAGTTGTTTCCGATGTTCACTGGATAAATGATTCTGTTAATATATTTAAATTCATTATTCCTGCTCCTGTAAAAGTGTTCAGTAACAGTGAATTTGATAAAGCAAAACTATGGGTTACCAAATAATATCTTTTATTCGATGGTGTCAAGTCTATGAGGGATAGACAACTTATACTGTC
>DATMYS010000251.1:0-10681 GCA_035560835.1 Methanosarcina sp. | reverse complement strand
ATAAAAAGTTTAATGAAGAAGAAAATAGAAGTTAGAAAACAAAAAAGTGCGTGCGTTAGATTAGAACGCAAAATGGTTTAAAAAAGATGAGATTAGTAAAGCCCGAAGGCCTTACTCTGCATTACCAATACCTGCTTATTTTGCAAGGTTGTAGTTCTGGTTTACGATTTTGAGGGCGCAGTAGTTGCCGCACATTGTGCAGGCGTCTGTGTCTTCGGGTGCCCTGCTGGCCCTAACTTCTCTTGCGTGCTGTGGGTCGATTGAAAGGGAGTACATCTTTTCCCAGTCAAGTTCTCTTCTGGCTCTGCCCATAGCAAGGTCCTGTTCTCTTGCCCTGTCTGGATATTTTACCATATCTCCTACGTGAGCTGCAATCCGGGAGGTTTTGACTCCTGTGATGACATCTTCGAGGTTTGGAAGGGCTAGGTGTTCTGCAGGAGTAACGTAGCAGAGGAAATCACATCCGTATGATGCAGATACAGATGCTCCTATTGCGGTTACGATATGGTCGTAGCCGGGTGCGATGTCAGTTACAAGCGGACCGAGCATGTAGAAGGGCTTGTGGCCGCTCATTTCCTTCATAAGTTTTACGTTGGTTGCGATCTGGTCGAGAGGTACATGACCCGGACCTTCGACAATGACCTGCAGACCCTGTTTGTGGGCTTTATCGGCCAGTTCGGCATTGATGATGAGTTCCTGGATCTGGGCACGGTCAGTTGCGTCGTGAACTGCACCTGCACGCATTCCATTTCCTGTAGAGAGCACAACTTCGTGTTCCTTGAGTATTTCAACAAGGTAGTCGAAGTTAGCATAGAGCGGGTTTTCCTTTTCATTGTGGAGCATCCAAGAAGTCATGAAGGCACCGCCACGGGAACAGAGACCGCCATACCTGCCATGGGCTTTGAGCCGGTCCATAGTGATATTATTGATTCCTGTGTGGATTGCCATAAAGTTGGTCCCGAGCTTTGCCTGGTCTTCGGTTACCTTGAAGAGTTCTTCTTCAGTCATATGCACAATTGAGCCGTACTTCCTTGCGGCCTCAATGAAAGCCTGGTAGAGAGGCACTGAACCAACTGAAAGGGAAATGCTGTCAATGACCATTTTCCTGATTGCGAGGAAGTCTCCGCCAGTCCCGAGCTCCATAAGGGTGTCTGCACCTGCGGCTTCCGCAGCCTTTGCCTTCTCGACTTCCATATTTGGATCAACAATGTCTGAGGATACACCGATGGATGCATTGACTTTTGTCCTGAGTCCTTCTCCGATACCACAGAGCTTTACCTGCCTGTATGGAGAGGTTGGAATAACAATTCTTCCGGCTGCTACACCACGACGGATGAATTCAGGGTCAAGCCCTTCGTCCTTTGCAACAATCTTCATTTCTTCGGTAATAATCCCTTTTTGTGCATCTTCCACGATTGTCATATTATTAACCTCAAGCTTTTGATCATCTGTAAAATTTGTCTGTAAGCTTAATCTGTAATTAAGGCAAGGATGAGTTAGATCATAAAAGGCGTGTAATTATATATAACACTTTTTAAAAAATTAACTTTAACCTTAATCAAGTTTACTTTACTTCAATGTCTGAAGCCATTGAAAAATGAGGGGAAATTACTTAATATAAATAGTTTATAAATAAATAATAAATATTCTTGGAGGAAAAGACAAGTAAATTTGTTTTAAAAATTTTTGGAGAATATGAAGAAGATACCACAATAAAAAGAGATTTGAGGGACCAGATAAATTGTCGCAACAGGGATAAATCAGAACAGGCGGGCAATATAAAAAATGGATGATAAAAACAAAGATCGCCTTTAAGAGAATTCTTTACTTTTTCTGTTTATTTTGTTCCATGATTAACCGGACTGTTTGCCTATGGAGGGTTAAAATGAAATCGCTCAAGACTCCGAATATATACATCTGAAGGCCGAATACGATTAGCAGGGTTGTGAGAACAGAAAGCGGGATACGGGTAGTTCCATGTATCCACTCGCTTACAACAAAGGTTCCTGTGAACAGTCCTGCCAGGATAAAGATAGAACCTATAATCCCGAAGTAAAACATCGGATTGTGCACTTTTGCAAGCCTGTAGATTGTAGACCCAATCCTGAATCCATCTTTTACCGGATTTAGCTTGGTTGAACCTTTTTCACTTCTCGGCAAGTAAGTGATAGGGACTTCTTCAACCCTCTGTTTTTTAAGAATACATTCCACAGAAATTTCGGTCTCGATTTCGAAACCTGTCTTATTAAGTTCAAGTTCCTTCACACTCTCAAGCGTAAACGCACGGTAACCTGAGAGGATGTCTTTCAATTTTACGCCATATGCAGCGTCAAAAAACATATTTATCAAATGATTACCCGCAAGATTGAGCCTCGTAAAAGCTCCTTGGGAATAATTCCCCAGCCTGTTACCTATAACGTGGTCGGCACGGCCTTCCAGCACAGGCTTTAGAAGGGAACGAGCTTCTCGGGCAAGATATGTTCCGTCACCATCAACCATTATTATGTAAGGATTCTCTATAAGCCCGAAAGCCTGAATCATTGCCTGCCCTTTACCTTTCCCGGTCTGCATGACAACTTTTGCGCCTTCAGCTTCTGCAATTTGCCCTGTGCCGTCCTTACTGTTTCCATCGATTACCAGAATATTGGAAAAGCCTTCCTGCCTGAAGTCCTTAATAAGCTGCCCTATTGTTGCAGCTTCGTTCAGGGTGGGAATAAGAATGCAAACATCTGCGCTGTTCACGTCTCACACATATCCTTTGCCGGAACCTCTACGCGCACCGCAGAATCCGTTTTATTGTATAATTATATCAGTTACTTTACTTCCAGAAAAGTGGTATATTAATATATTGAAGGCTCTTATAAAAGCCCCATGTTGTCGAGCTGTTGGCGAACGACTTCGACACCTCTCTCACAATCTTCAGGAGATTTGCCGCCTGTAACTACCAGTTTTCCGGAGCTGAAGATAAGCACAACTACTTTAGGCTCATCAATTCTATATACAAGGCCAGGGAACTGCTCAGGCTCATATTCAATGTTTTCAAGTCCAAGCCCTATTGCAATTGCATTCAGATTCAAAATCGTATGCAAGTCTGCAGAAGCAACAATGTTCTGGACAGTAATCTGGGGGTTCTCGATGGTCTTAATCCCTATACTGTTCAGCTTTTTCGCCATATTACCTATAACTGTATGTACATCGGCAACGTTTTTTGCCCCTGTACAGACAACTTTACCGGAAGTAAAAACCAGGAATGCAGCTTTAGGATCTGAAACCCTGTAAACGAGCCCGGGAAACTTCTGCTTGTTGTACTCGGCTCCTTCGAACTCGGACTCGATAACAATTAAGTCGAATTCTTCAGCGAGTTTGGTGGATGCAACCACATTTTCGATCTTGATGCTAGATTCGCTCATTAGTCAACCCTCAGTATATAAAGCAAAGGTAATATCCTCTACCCAGTATATAAAGCTATAGTTAAATACCAAGTATACTATATAAGTGCTTTATATATAGAATATAAATAGGACAGAAAAACTTAAATTAAGGGCGCCCTTGATTCAAAAGAAATGAATACAGACGAAGGCAGTTATATCATTTATCAGGCACCTCAGTCTTTAAATTTCCCAAGTCCTTCAAGAACAGAATCATACTTTGCACAGACCCTCTGGAGGAGATCGCCCTCAACACTGCGGTGCGTAGGTATAAGGATCTCAGCCCCTTTTTCAATTTTAACCCCACTTTTCGAAACTCCATAGTCAGGTGCGATAAGAACTCCGTCTGCAGAAATTCCAAGAGAAAGGTCATTCACTATTCTTGAAACCATTTCAGTTGCCGGCTTAACCTTCTTCTCTATAAGAACGGCAGCAGAAACATATCTTTTCCGGGTATCTCGAATTTTCTTAATGCTTTTTTCCACCGTTTTGGAGTCTACATCGTCGGGAAGTTCCTCAGCAAGTAGAGTAAGAGCTTCAATAAGGTCTTCAAAAGTTGTTGAATGCATCTCAAGGATCTCTCCGTCGCAGTACTGCCGTATAGTATCAGAATAGCCGGCCGAGACCGCGACAACATCGGCCTCAAGCAGGCGGGAGATTTCCTCCTTCGAAGGCGAGTAGGCATTGGTTACGAAGTATTCCTTGATCCCGCACATGTTCATAAGAGATTCATACATGGGAGTCACAGCAATGGTCTTCTTTCCTATCCAGAGATTGATCTCACTCTGCCCAGCCTGAGATCTCAAAAGTTCAAGTATTTTCTCTTTTATGGCTTTAGGGTCATTTCTTTTAAGCCCGAAATAGTCTGCAAAAAGAGGGGTTGTGGAAAGCTGCCTGCTTCTCCCGCAGGGCACAGAATCTACAAAACCTCGCTCTATAAGGTCCTTTATATGGTCATAGGCTCCGCTTCCTCTCATATCAATGAGGTCTGACTGGAGCAGAGGCTGATGATAGGCGATCATGGAAAGGGTACGAAGTTTCGGAGCTGAAAGCTCTTTTGGGGCGACTTCCCGCATAAGTTCGGAATATTCGGGCTTGACCTGCATGACATATCGCTCTCCAAGATCAAGAATCTCAATTCCGGACCCCCGGGAAGAATAATCCTCTGCCAATTTCTGTACTGCCGAAAGGACGGTTTTTTTTGTTTTTCCTGTAATTTTTGTAAGCTTTTCGAGGCTTACTGCTCTACCAGCAGCAAAAAGCGCGGCTTCGATAATCTCAAGCTCACTCATAAATCTCACTTCCAGAAAAGGAATAAAATTTTCTTTAACCAAATTAATTGGTAATCAGACAGAGTTAATTAATCGTTTTTGCAGGTTTCTACTAAGCAAAATTTCAGAGCACAAGATAATATTCAAGGTACAAGGGTAATATTCAAGGTGCAACGGTAATATTCAACATGTAACAGTAAATATCAATGTACAGTTAACTCAGGCTCTTCATCCTGGCTTTCATGTGGAAAAATCTCCTCTGTCAAATTCGATCCTGAATAGCCTTTAGTTTCAGCTTTTGAAAGTTCGGTTTTTGATAGTATTGCCATCTCATGGAAAAGAGCTGGATTTGCCTCGGTTGAAAAGCCGGATTCTTCTCCCGGATAGATGTATAATTCTTCGAAAAGCTCATTCTGGAAAAGCCAGATCTTCCTGCTTGAGGCAAGGAAAAGAAGAGACAGATAATCCATAATCCTGTCTTCACTTCTTTCCAGTAAACTCGAAAAAACTACTACAGACTGCTTCGTAAATAGTTCGTCAAGTCTTCCCCACATCCGGGATAATCGCGAGCTGATGGCTTCGTCATGCGCAATGCCCAGGACATCTCCGGTAGTAAGCCTGGGACGAGGATCGGATTCTTCTGAAACCTTGCTGGTTTTTTTTTCATTTTTTCTTGAGAGGTGTTTTTCGGCTTTCTTGAGTTCAAGGATCAGTTCATTAAGTGTGACCGGCCTTGTGGAAACACGACGAACGGGAAGTTTCGGGATAGGAAACTCTGCAGGCTCAGGGAAATCGGGATCGTCAGGAAAATCCGAATCAAATTCGTCAACCTCTTCCTCTTCTACATCGAGGATTCCCGAAGATTTCATGCGCAGGAGAATTGCAGAATAAAGAAGTGTCCTTGAAGAAATTCTAAGGTCCATTTGCTTGAGCTCTTCCACCCTTCTCAGGAAACTGTCAGTAAGCTGTACGATGTCTATATCCCAGGGATCGATTTTTCCGCACCTTGCAAGCTCAACCAGTATGCCCAGGGGTTCGGAGGTCTCGAACTCCGAAATATCAAGCAGGTTCCAATCAATTCCGAGGCATGAAAGAGTACCTGGCATCCCATAAATTTCAGATTTCACAAAAAGAGAGTCATTTTCCCCGGATTCAGAAACCGTACGAGCTTGAAGAAGCGGAACTTCAAGCGCTGCCCCTTCGTTATCCATAAGCTCAGCCATTAAGTTTCACCCCGGTAATGCTCGTGAAGTTATTTTCCTGCATCGTAACCCCTATTGTCCTGGATGCAGCCTGGATCATAGGTTTTCTTAAGGAAACAACAATAAACTGGACTTTTGATCCTGAGGTTTTAACGCGCCTTGAAACCCTTTCCACGTTCCAGCCGTCCAGAAACATATCAATTTCATCAAAAGCATAGAAGGGAGCAGGACGGTATTGCTGAATCGCGAAAATGAAAGCAAGTGCTGTAAGGCTTTTTTCTCCTCCAGACATCGCTTCGATCCTCTGGAGAGTTTTTTCCTTGGGCTGCGCCCGAAGCGTCATACCTCCTGCAAAAGGGTCATCAGGGTCATCAATCAAGAGTTCACCCATCCCATCGGAAAGCTCATGGAAAATTTTCTTAAAGTTAGCATTAATGCTTGTATAGGCTTCCATAAAAGCATCTCGCTTTAAATGCTCATACTGGTCAATGCGCTCAAGGAGCTGCTCTCTCTCGGTAAAGAGAGTGTCACGCTTTCCCTGCAAATCCGAAAGCCTTAATTCTACCTCATTATACTCGTCAATTGCTCGCATATTTACGGGCTCAAGCCGTCTTATGGCTTCATCAATTGCCTGAATCCTCATGTAAACAGTTTCGTAATTAGGAACTTCATCAGTTTCCTCTATACCTCTTTTCAGGATCTCCCCGACAAACTGCTTTTCCTGATCTAAAAGTGCATTTTTCGTAGCTGTGAGCGTAAGCACCTGCTGATTTGCTTTTTCAAGCGTGGTTGAGGCAATACTTACCCTGCGCTTGACCGCATTGTGTTCGGCCTGAACTTTTTCCCGTTCTTGCTGAAGCCCTACCAGTTCTTCCGAAAGTTCAACTTCCCTGGCTTTCTTTTCCTCAAGTTTTTCCTCAAATTCTTTTATTTTTATCTTCAGAGAGTTAACTTTCTCCAGTCTTGAAGCTTTCTTTTCATCAAGTTCCCTGATAAGTTCCTTTGCTTCGGTAATTTTCTGTTCAGCATACTCTTTTTCAAGCTGCAGGGCATTCAATGTGGCTTCTGTATCCCGGATTCGGCCATCCAGCCTGCGAAGTTCTTCGTCAACGAATTCTATCTTTTTATTGATTTCAGGCAGAGGAGAATCCGCAAGTTTTGCTTCAAGTCCTGAGATTTGCACCTCAAGTTCGGATACGGCCTTCTCCTTATCGGTTTTTTCCGCAATTACTCTGTCCATTTCAGCCCCGAGTTCGGTTCTGGACTCCTCAATTGCTTTAAGGTCGGCCTGTTTGGATTCAAGAAGTTCAGCAAGTTTTGCATCCCTGCCTGCAATTTCCTCAAGTTGGCTCTCTTTTTGTGAGATTGTAGCCTCACAGTCCCTAATTTTCCTGCTCAGCTCGAAAAGATGGCTTTCAATGCTGTCCTGCTTGCTTATAGCTGCATTTCGGCTTGCATCCAGGGACCTGATTTCTTCTGCAAGTTCAAGCAGTTTATCTTTTTCTGCAGCCGCAAAAGAAGTCCCAGATTTAGAGGAGATTGACCCTCCTACCATTGCTCCGCTCTTTTCCAGAAGTTCGCCTTCAAGGGTTACCATTCTTGCCTTTCCCATAAGGCGGCGGGCACTTGCAAGGTTTTCCATAACAAGGGTGTCCTGAAAAACATACCAGAAAGCAGGCTCAAAACCGGAATCAAACTGAATAAGGTCAATTGCGTACCCTATTACTCCGTTTTCGTAACTCAGGTTTTCAAGCTGCCTTGGCTCTTTAAGTTTATTGAGGGGAAGGAAGGTAGCTCGTCCTCCTTTTCTGCGCTTCAGGTATTCGATTGCTTCGGCAGCATCGGTATCAGTATCCACAACAATTGCCTGCATTCTATTTCCTGCGGCAATCTCCAGAGCTGTTGAGTATTGCCTGTCCACTCTTCCAAGCTGGGCAATGGTCCCATGAATTCCGAAAAGGTCTTCCTGCCTTGCAGCCCCTATTATCATCTCTACAGCTCTGGAATAGCCTCCACCCTGTTCCGATGCCCGCACTCTCGCCTCCGTGATTGTGTACTCCTGCTGAAGGCTGTGAAGCCTGCTTTCAAGTTTCCTGATATCTTCCTTTACCCTGAAATGGCTGCTTTCGATATCATCACGATCCCGGATAAGAGATTCCAGATTTTCAGAGAGCTTTTCAAGCTCGTACCTGACAGAAAGCGTATCACTGTCAGAAGTAGCAACCGCTGCTTCGGCATCCCTAATCTGGTTTTCTATCTCTCGGAGTTCCGAAGATTTTCTCCGGAGGGTATCAAGGAGCCGATCCTCGGTTCTGATTAGCTCGTTTTTCTCGTTTTTTACATCCTCAAGCTTCTTCCTGGCAGCCATGAGCTCATCCCGTGTAGCAGCAAATTTTGCGTCCACATCCACAATTCTGCTCTGAAGCAGCATGCGTTCGGTTTTGCGCTCTGAAAGCTCTGAGGAAATGCTTTCTTTTCTCAGGTTTTCGGCTTCAATTTTTTCTTCGAGTTCCCGGACTTTGCCCTTGGTAGAATCGATCTCTACAAAGGCTTTCCTGCGCCGCGAATCAGCTTCCTCAAGCTCAGATTCCGAAAGCTCGATACTATCTACGCAGCGAGAAATTTCTCCCTTGGTCTCTTCAATCTCCCTCTTAACCTGAAGCTGTTCATCCTCTCCTTTTTTTCGGATTTCAACCGAAAGCTTTTCCAGGGTTTCTTCAAGGGCCTGAAGTTCCTGCATTCTTTCGTTCAGGAGAAGCTGGACTTTTTTAAGATGCTCTTCTTTGCCTGCAAGTTCCTTATCCACATTCTGCATTTCCACCCTTGCGTCCTTGAGTTTGGAAAGCAAGAGATATCCTTCGAATTTTACTTTTTCAGCCTTAAGCGCCTGGTATTTTAAGGCCTGGTCGCGTTCCCCTGCAAGTTTTCCTAGCTGAGCGCGTACCTCTTCAAGGATTATATCTACACGCTCGATTTGCTGCCTTACAATCTCGAGTTCTCCAAGCGCTTTTTGCTTGCGTTCGTCAAATTCTGCAACCCCTGCGATTTCGTCTATAATCTTTCTTCTTTCTACAGAGGTCATGGAGATAATCTGTGTAACATCTCCCTGCATAACCACATTGTAACCTTCAGGCGTTATCCCGGCTTTTGCAAGCTGGGAATGGATTTCTCCAAGACTTACGGCTTTTCCATTGAAATAAAAATAGCTATAATAGCCGCTTTTTGTCCGCCGGACCTTTCTTGAGACTTCAACCTCATCAAGCTCCAGAGGTAACTTATGGTCAGAGTTGTCAAAACGAATCGTGACCTGAGCAAAATCAGGTTTTTTTGACGCATCGCCGTTGTAAATCAGATCAGTAAGTTTTTCAGCACGAAGAGTCCTCGAACTGGTGAGCCCCAGTGCAAAAAGAATCCCATCTATTATGTTGGACTTCCCACTCCCGTTTGGACCCGAAATAGTAGTAAAGTCGTTATAAAAGGGAATCTTTACTTTTTTTCCGAAAGACTTAAAATTAACAAATTCAATCTCTTTTATATACACAGAACGCCTCTGTAATTTTACGTTTTTGAGAAAGTTTCTGTCTTTTTAAGCTTTATTTCGCACGAGAGTTTTTCCGACTACATGTAATTACCTCGGCATCTTCTTTTTCCCGCACGTCCACTGACTCTTCTATGAAATGCTTTTTCGAAGGTCTTTCGGCGATTATATACTCACATTTATAATTATCTGCGGGTTGAGTTTTCACAGGGTCAGTATTAACAGCAGAAGGCTGCCTTTCAGGTAACGACAGTCCTGGAGGTGGCTGCCTGAATTGTTTTCTGATCGGCGGTTGTTGCCTGGCAGGTTCTCTAACCGGCGGTCCCTGTCTAACAATGCCTCTAAGTCCTCTTTTATCGCCACTTTCTGCAATAATATACTCACATTTCGTTTCGGTTTCTTCTCTGTCAAGATCTGCTGGCTCAACCTCCCTGAGCTTCAGCTGAACCTTTGCGCCTGTTCCTGGCAGGGAAGCAGGAGCTTCCTTGAATTGACCCAGTCTGTATGCCTGTTTTTCTTTTCTAAGTTCAGGTCTCTGTTTGGTTTTTCTGGAAAGAGGCGGAAGGTCCAGAGGGTCTTCAGGAAGAGTCAGATTAATAGAAGAAGGAACAACAGAAGAAGGAACAACAGAAGAAGGAACAATAGAAGGTGGAGCAACAGAAGGTGGAGCAACCGGAGCAGTCTTTTTCATGTCCTCTAGTTGTTTAGCTAGATCACCTATCTGTGTTTCAAGTTTCTTTATAATCATTTTCTGGTCAAGAAATTCTCGGACAAGCCCATCCTGAATGCCTGCAAGTTCCCTCAGCTTCCTATCAGCTGCTTCCGAGTCATTTTCCCCTGATGCTTCTTTCAATTCCGTTCTTAATTCATTCAGGATTGAAGCTTTGAGTAAGGCAGGGTTAGGGATTCCCATAAGCTCTGTCCTGATTTCGGAGAGGACAAGATCCTTAATGGAGTCTTGATCGGAAACGTTTTCCATTTCGGCCCGCAGTTCATTGAGAACCGAAACCTTAATCGATTTCTTGAGAGTCTCGAGCTCCTCATAGGTTATCGAT
Source organism: Methanosarcina sp. (assembly GCA_035560835.1). Classification (GTDB taxonomy): domain Archaea; phylum Halobacteriota; class Methanosarcinia; order Methanosarcinales; family Methanosarcinaceae; genus Methanosarcina. Next base: position 187 of record DATMYS010000251.1, on the reverse strand, counting down.
AGTCGCCTTTTAAGCGGTGTATTATGCACGTCCCTCTGTCCAGTTCTCATAAAAGTACCTCTTATGATAAATTCGGGTTCCGATTTTCTGACTGCCTGGAATTTTCTGGTAACAAGGCAGGTCAGTACAACTATAATTAAATTGATTAGATCATAGGAATTTAAATAATATGTACAAAGTACATGTA
>DATMYS010000250.1:0-4716 GCA_035560835.1 Methanosarcina sp. | reverse complement strand
CGGCCATAGCGGCAGTGTAACTCCTGTACCCATCCCGAACACAGCAGATAAGCCTGCCCGCGTTCCTTACTGTACTGAAGTGTGCGAGCCTTCGGGAACTCTGGATCGCTGCCAAATTCACCTTATAATACTTTACCTTATCTTGTAATCTATTTTTGAACTAGTTTTTTGAATCGTTTTTCTATTAAGTTTTATACTCTTTTCCAACACAGTCTCAAGAGATATCTCTTTCCGATTTATTCTCCCCGCAGCTCAAGCCCCGCTTTTACTCCTTTTATAACGGCTTCAGTAATCTTTTTCCCAAAATCCGTGCTTGAACCTGCGTAAGGAATTTCCTGTCTTTCCTCATTTTCCAGGTCAGGTTCTGAGTCAATCTCATAGGCAACAATTATAGCATCCGTGTTTGTGCCAAGGAAGGTGTAGCCTTTCTCAAGCAAAGCAAGCCCTTTAGCTTCGGTGGCTGTGATTATCGCTCCGAGAAGAGCTGTCTCGGATAGTCTTACTTTTGAGATGAAAATTATATTAATGGTTCCTACATTTGCCCTGAATTCTGAGCCGTTGCTTACGCCAGCGGTTATAAAAGCTGTCAGGTAGTCATTTTCTATTACCTGAAGGTATTCCATTTTCACAGCCGTAAGGAGGCCGAAGTGAGCTCCTTCAAGGCCCAGTTTCAGGGCTTCTTCTTTTAAGAACTTCTGTGGGTCAGGTGGGTTAAAGGTTCTTGGTACCTGTTTGTTGAAAAGATACTTTACACGTGCGCGGCCACCGTTTAAGCCCGTGCTCACGGCTTCGAAATCTCCTTTGATTATAAGGGCGCTGTCCTTCAGATAGTACTGCATCAAATTACTCCGTTTTTACTGAGAAGAGTATAAATCGTACATTTTTATTTATCTCCTGCTATTGTAATTTATACTTTTTATTCTTTTATACAATAGTGCAACAAAACCCTTTGACTTTATCCAGCTAGAGTAAATTCTGATTTTAGAAAGATTGCCAAGCTCCATTTCTTTCGAACATCCCACGTACCAACCCAAGTATAACACTGGCTTTTAATGTGTCTTACCGTTTTGCTGGATTAACGGCATATCCAGTCCAGACTGCCATTGAAAAACAAGCATTAAAGTTTAAATTTATGTTTTAGATGTTTTGCCTATCTTCTTTTAGTTTAAGTAACGTCTTACCGATTTCTATCTGGAACTTTCTAACATTTACTACAGAACTACAAGAAACCTTATAAAGCCAGAACTGTTAAATATATTGAGAAAATACAAATAGTTTTTATGTATTCCTGGGATCCAAAACTTTATTCTTCGAATTCCTCAGCCCAGAAGAACTGGGGATTTGAACTTCTTGCAAAGTTGAATTTGAGAGGAAATGAAAGGTTTCTGGACATTGGCTGCGGAGACGGAAAACTTAGTGCTGAAATGGCAAAAAACCTACCTGAAGGTTATGTTCTAGGAATAGATCTTTCCGAAGAAATGATTACTTTTGCCAGGAATCATTATCCTCAAGAGAAGTTTCCAAACCTTGCTTTTATGCAGGCAAATGCAAGTGAACTTACTTTTGATTCTGAATTTGATATTGTTTTCTCCAATGCTGTTCTTCACTGGATAAAGGCTCCTGAAGCTGCTCTGAAGGGTTTTTGGAAAAGCCTCAAGCCCGGTGGAATATTTCTGGCCCAGCTTGGAGGGAGGGGAAACGCTGCGGAAATCTTCAAAATTCTTGACTATATGCTTGAAAATGAAAAATGGAGATCTTATTTCAAGGATTTCGTATTTCCATATGGCTTTTACGGACCTGAAGAATACGGTAAATGGCTCAAGGACACAGGCTTTTCAATTAAGCGTTTGGAATTGATCCCGAAAGACATGGTTCTTCAAGGAAAAAGTGGACTTTTCACCTGGATTGCTTCAACCTGGCATCCTTATACACAACAGGTACCTCAAGAGTTGAAAGAGGACTTTATAAATGAACTTGTAGCTCTTTTTGTGAAGAATTATTCGCCTGATGATAAAGGATACATCCATGTCCAGATGAGAAGGCTGGAAATTGAGGCTTATCGGGAGAAATAAGTCTGTAAGACAAAAGATAACAAAATATATTGAGTTCAGATTGGATTAAAGTTTCAAACAAGGTGGGTTGTACATGAGCGAATTACTGATTTATGTTAATGGAGATTTTGTCCCCAAGTCTGAAGCCAAGGTTTCAGTCTATGACCATGGTTTCCTCTATGGCGACGGAGTTTTTGAAAGTATAAAGGCGTATAACGGACGTGTTTTTAAGTTAAAAGAGCATGTTGACAGGCTTTACGACTCAGCAAAAGCAATTGCAATGGATATCTATCTCACAAAGGATGAGATGAGCGAGATAATTCTTGAAACCTTGAGGAAAAACAATCTTAAAGATGCCTATGTCCGTCTTATAATCTCAAGAGGAATCGGAGACCTTGGGCTTGACCCCCGCAAGTGTGAAAAGCCAAGTGTAATTGTTATAGCTCAGGGCTGGGGTACTATGTATGGCAACCTTTATGAAGCAGGGATCACAGGAGTCAGCGTCTGTGTCCGGAGAAATGCACCTGACGTTCTATCCCCTAATATTAAATCTCTCAACTACCTGAACAACATTCTGGCAAAAATTGAAGCCAATGAAAAAGGAGGGGATGAAGCCATTTTTCTGGACCAGAATGGCTTTGTGTGTGAAGGCTCGGCAGACAACATTTTTGTTGTCAAGAATGATAAGGTCTATACTCCCTCGACAATCAGCAATTTAAAAGGGGTGACCAGAGCTACAGTCATCCAGGTTCTGAGCCAGATGGGATACGAAACTATCGAAGCGAACCTGGGCTTATTTGACCTTTACACAGCAGACGAAGTATTTGTCACCGGCACCTTAGCTGAAATGGCCCCACTTATCAAAGTCGATGGAAGACTGATAGGAGATGGAAAGCCAGGCTTGCTTACCAGAAAGCTGGCCAAAGGTCTTAAAGAAGTCACTGCGAATAATGGGACTCCGATCTACTTTTAAAAGCTTAAATATAATATATGGAAGCGGATCTTTATTTCGCATTCTATCTTTTGTTTTTGTCTCTAAACATTCCATCTCGATGTTTTTAACTCCTGCGTAGAGATCCAATAAATTCATCTCAGATCTGTAAATAAGTAGCAAAAAAATTGTGAAATCCTTAAATTTACTGCAGAAAGTGGGTTCGATCACTCCGAGGAACACCTGAAGGGCACCGCTTAATTTTTTAGTGGGATCGGGTTTAAAGGAGCGTTGAACATCTGTCTATTTTCTGTTTTATTTATAAAATTACGCACAACCTCAATATACTTGCCTGGTTTTTCAAGGTGGTGTTGATGCGCTGCATCCTCAAAGACAACAATTTCAGAGCCCGGAAGCATGCTTTGATAATAAGCAGTTGTAGATGGAGTAGACTCATCATAGCGTCCGCAAGTGAAAAGGGTTTGGACGGATATTTCCTTCAGCAGATCTACTCGCTCGTAGCCTTTGAGATTTCCCATAATTGTGAACTCGCCTGGACCCCACATTTGTTCGTAGACTTCACTACCAAACTTTTCCATACTTCTATTCATGCAGTCCGGCGAAGGGTCGAGACGGCACATATGGATTTTATAATAGGCTGTCATAGCATCTTGATATTCCTTGGATCCGAAGCATCCCGACGCATCACCTTCATTGATTATTCTCTGGAGAATGTCAGGAAGCTCCAAAAGATATAGTCTCTGATCTGAGGCGAAGCGCGAAGAACTGAGACAAGGGCCCGAGAGAATAAGGCTTACTACATCCTTTGGTTTTTTTAGCTAACATATACTCGACGGCTAACATAGTTCCCCATGATTGGCCAAGCAGATGCATTTTATCAAGACTCAAATGAGTCCTGACCTGTTCAAGCTCATCTACGAAGCGCTTGATGATCCAAAGGGATACATTGCTGAGCTTATCGGAATTGCCACACCCGAGTTGATCATAAAAAGATCACTAGCCGTTCGTCACTCAAAGCTTCAAGGGGCGCAAGGTAGTCGTGAGGTGCACCAGGGTCACCGTGCAATACCAAAAGAGGGATCTTTTCCTATTTGCCCCGACAATTTTGTACCATATATTTCCACCAGTTACTGAAATATAGCCTTCGACAACTTCGGCAATATCTCTTCCTTCATAGCTCATAACTATCCTCCAGTGGATGTTGCCAGCACTACATAAATAATGTCCGGGATTTGTCAAGTTGTTTCAAGTCTGTTCTCACTGGCTACTTCTCTTTAGGGTTATTCATCGAGATACCAGTAGAAATAGGCGAAAATAATGTCGAGATAATAACAACTAATTTTTAATGCTCAAAATTTACAACTGTACTCAAGAAATAGATAAGTATGAAGAAAACATAAGTTTTTCAAGCTTCTTATTAGGCTTTTGGGACGGGGTAAGGATAAAACACATCAGGCATATCCTGAACCGCCTTAAAAAGTCTCAAATTTAGATGGCTTGCTAATAGTGTTTGCTGTTTAATCAATAAAGCTTAACGAAAGGTTCTTTAGTGGCAATGTCAATAGTATATTTTATAAATTTAAATGTATTATATTCAGGTCATAACTTATTGCAGCAATATAAAAGGGAAGGTAAAACTAAGTAACCGAATCGATGTAATCCGACACTGTAGTAGACGTCTTAAAGTTAACAAATAAAACTAAATTCAAATGG
>DATMYS010000249.1:0-5058 GCA_035560835.1 Methanosarcina sp. | reverse complement strand
ATACAATATAATTTAAAATTGTCAATCGGCAGATGTCCAATCACCGGATAGCCTATAAGACGATTAGACCAAAAAAGGACTTACACAATTGAGCTGAGAAAAAGATGGCTTGAAACTATAAAATATCTAAGTTACTTGCACAATTTGCCTGTGCAACTTGCTTGTGTTTTATTTTGCTTATCAAGTGTGTAAGTCATATTTATGCCTAAAAAATTGCCAGTAGTCCTATAAAAGTAAATTGGGGTATTAGCTGGTATAATATCTTCCTGCAACAGATATACCGGAAAGTGAGTTGAAAAATAAACAGTTTAAAACTGCGTCAATTCAGAAGACATAATGACATCAAACAGATAAAATAACGCCTATTAGAGAAAATAAGATAGAAAAACAAGGAGTGGGCATATGGGAAAGAAAATATTTGATAGAATAAAGAAGACAGTATGCATTTTGATGCTGTTTTTTTTTGTAGCGTCAGTAACTGTTGCGTCAGTAAGCGCAGCTTCACAAAAAAATGAGAATCAATGGGGCAATGAAAAGAAGCAATGGGAAAACGAACAGAATAATTGGGAAAAAGAGAAGAGAAACTGGGACAGTGAGCAGAGAAACTGGGACAGTGAGCAGAGAAACTGGGATAACGAGAAACAGAAATGGAATAATAAGAAAAACGGCGACAATTACAAAAAATGGCAAAGCAAATATAAAAAATGGCAAGGTGACCATAAGAAATGGCAAAGCAAATACGAGAAATGGCAAGGTAACCATAAGAAATGGTTAAATGAATATAATAACAGATTCCATTGAAACAGATAGTGGAAACTGAATGTAAAAAATGTTTAAAACTGATTCGTAAAACCATAACTGACTCATAAACCCTTTGTTGGATTTCAAAAATGAAGATTCTTAACCAGTTGCGTTAGAGAGTCTTTCTTGATTGGACTTACGCAGTTGAGAAGCAAAATAAAGTATGAGCAGGTCTATCATAAACTACTGATTAGACAATTTGAAATTTCATGCTACTTTTTTCTCAGTTCAACTGCGCAGGTCCTTATAAAAGGTCCTGATAGTAAATGTATTTCTTCTGCTTAAGGATGAAGTATTTAAAGGTCCTGATACGTGTTAATCAGTACATTTAAGGCTTTTGACGGAATCTAAAGTTCAAAAAAGTTTATTCTTTAATTGAATTCCTTTAATTATCCTATTTCTGAAAGTAATCTTATATTTGAGTCAGTTACTTTCGGGACTGTCAACAGGCAGACAGCCGTGAGACAAAAGGGAAGGAAAACACGGCAATTAACGGAGGTAAGCTATGACAGTAAAAATATTAAAGTCAATTTCCCATTTTGCGATGGTGCTGATTGTACTGAGTATCATTCCTTCAGGGGCTTTTGCTTCAGAAAATGCAACCCTGACAAATTCGACGGATCTGATTTATGGTCCAGGACCTTGTCCTTCATGTCCTGAAGGGAATATAAGCGAAGAAAATTTCACTGAAGTTCAGGCAGACATGCTTGATTTAATCAGTAAGAGAATTACTGAACTTCAAACTCTCTATAGTGATATAAGTAAGGTTTCGAATGCATCCGACCTCCAGAAGGTTTTGTCTAACGACAGGCAGGTAAATGAGGGTATGGAAAATGGGGGAAGGTGTGTGGGACCTAATGAAATGAAAATGGAGCCTGATGGAAGGAATGAATTTTGTCCTGTCCTGCTTGAAAATGTAACTAACGAAAATTTCACTGACGTTCAGGCCATTGTGCTGGATTCTCTCCAGAATATGACTGAGAGGATCGAAGCTGCACAAGCAGGGCTTACGGAAGCCGGTGAGAGCAGCAGAGCTGAAGAGCTCAATAAAAAGCTTACTGAGATTCAAAACCTGTACACCGATGTGAGCGAAGCCTCCAATGCAGCAGAACTCAAAGAAGTCCTGTTCACCCATGAGCAGGCAAAGGCCCTTGCTTCCATTGAAAAGAAAATCGAGCTTCTTAAAGCCAGAGTACACGAAAGTGGAAACGCGAGTGAAGAACAGCTCAACAGCAGGATTACTGAACTTACGGCTCTGATAGAAGATATCAAAGGGGCCGAGTCTTTTGACGAACTGAAGGAGATAATGTACTCAGCCAGGAATAATGCAATGTAAAAGAACATATGCCGATAACCCTGTGTGACAGAAAGGCTGCGGCCCAATGAACCTCTCTGGCCGAATTCAGGGTAAAGCAATTGGAAACAACACAAACGGCAGCACTGAAATCTAACGCGAGAAGCCAGCCTATTGAAGAACTGTAACTCTGTCGAAAAGGAACACATCCTCTTGAGGCGTGACTCTGGTAAATCAGCCCTCCTGATAGAAGTTCAGCGTTTTTATCTCTAAATCAATCCGCTTGGACAAAAGATGCGTGTGAACGTATTCCGTCTTCCTGAAACGTGACTCGGACGAGGCGGAAGTAGGTAAATGCAGTTTAGGCTGTCCTCCTGAGGTGAAACTCGTATAAATAAGTTCTTTTATTCTCTCCTTCACGTTTGCTGAGGAGCAAAATGCACCCCCTGTAAGGGACCTGGAAGAATATTTTGACTTTAGAGAATCCATAAGGAGGAAGTTTCTGGATCTGAAGATGAAATCGAACTTTTTGATGTAAAACAGAAACTTAATGCTCTGCTTGCCTTGTCTCCTGAAGAATTAAAGAATATCCCCGAACTTCTTGCTCCCGATATGAGACATGGGCCGGAGATACAGAATAAAAGTGAAAATTTTTTCCGAAAATCTGCGAATAGGTCTGAAAGACGACCTGAAACGCCGGATATTACAAAGCCAGCCGAAGAATAAAAACGCAACAATGAAAAGCTGTGAGCCGCATGAGCAACCTCCTGAAGAGCCTGGAGACACGAACAATTTCACAAAAGAAGATTGCAAAGAAGAGCAAATTAACCCGATTTATTCGGTATGCTAACAAATACTTTAAAATCTGTGTTCAACTAACTTGGAAGGAATAGGGTCAAGATTTTTAAAAAGCAAGCGCAAAATGAAGATTTTTTCTCTTCTTTCTTGCGATTTTTTTTAGTAATTTTTATAGATGCTTTCAATCTCCAGACTCTTAATTCTATATGGATTTTTGATTTCTTTCATTATTTACGGGAAAAGCGTCGAGTTTTAGTATTTCAACCTCAACTTCATCCCGCAAAAAGGACAGAAGTTGGGGGCAGTGGGGAGATTCAAGTTTCTGGAGCAATATGGGCAGGTCAGCCCAATTCTTTTTTCCTTCTTGTAACTTGTGTTCTGGTGGGCTCTGGACTCCTCGGTTTCTTCAGCAGAAATTGAAAGTTCAAGCTCTTTAAGAGAATCCATATTGCAGATACCACCTGAGGTATCTGAAGTCTCAGTCTGAACTTCAGAATCACCATCTTTCGAGCAGCTCCTGAGAACAGGCTCCGTGCCAGGATTTTCGGTCTCACCAGAAACGGTTGCTGGTGAGGAACTGGATTTGTTAATTCTTTCGAGAGCTTTCGATGCAGCCCTTCGCACGCAGGCGTCTGGACTTTCACTAGCTGTGACAAGCCCTAAAACTGCCTCTGGGGTACCGATTTTCTCAAGTGAGCAGATAGCGACTTTTTGCATCAGGCTATCAGGTTTCTCAAGGATTTCTACCAATTTCGGAACAGCTTGTTGCGCTTTGAGATCCCCAAGCGTGGAAGCCGCAGCTTCTCTCACTGCTGCCTTAGTATCATCAAGGGCTCTTAAAAGACCTGAGATAGCTTCAGAAGTGCCTGCCCTTCCAAGGCCCAGAACTGCTGATTCCCTTACCGAACTATCAGGGTCGTTAAGAGCTTTGACTAGCCCTTCTATGGCTTCAGGAGTCCCGCTTTTTCCAAGAGCACAGGTAATTGCCTTCCTAACGGAGTTTTCATGTATATCTAAAGCTTTAACCAGCCCTCGGGCAGCTTCAGGAGAACCAATATCTCCCAGGGCATCTGCCACGCGACTTCTCAAATACCAGTCAGGGTCATCCAGGGCTCTCAAAAGCCCTGAAACTGCTTCAGGTGTTCCCATCTTCCACAGAGTTTCAATTGAAACTTTTCTCACATCTCTGCTCGAAGCACCGAGCGCCTTGACAAGCACAGGCACTGAAGTTGACGCACTTACGATTTTGCAAAGGGTTTCGGACGCAGTCTCCTGTATAGGTTGTCTTGGGTCCCTGAGGGCTTCCATTAGTTCATCAAGCACATCCGACTTGCCTCTTTTTCCCAGGGTTTCGGCGGCTTGCTGCCTTATTTTGTTATCCGAGTTTTCAATTGCCTTTACCAGACAGATAGCAGCTTCATAAGTGTCAATTTTCCCAAGGGCTATTATTGAAATTCTTCTCAGCGAGTCATCCGGATAAGCTAGGGCTTTCTCAAGGCCGTAAATCGCATCTTTTGAGCCTATCCTCATCAAAGATTTCACTGCTTCCTTCTGGACAAACCTGTCCTTGTCCCCGAACCCTTTAACAATTCCTGAGATAGCTTCAGGTGTGCCTATTTTTTCAAGGGAAGCAATTGCAGTTTTTTTAACAGGACTATCAGGATCATTAAGCGCCTTTATAAGGCCAGGGATAGCTCCCGGTATATTGAATTTTCCCAGGGCTTCTGCGGCGGCAGCTCTTACCTTCGGGTTTGAGTCATCCAGCGCTTCAATTAGCGCGGGTAAAGCATAAGGGTCTCCTAATTTTCCAAGTTCTTCGGCAGCAATTGCCCGGTTTCCTGCAAAGACCGAGCGTTCCAATTTTTTAACGAGATTCTTTATATTATCATCCATTTTCCTTCTATCCCCCGTTAGTGTGAAGCTTATCAGGACCAGCCATAAAATGAAATATTTATTTATGCAGCCCAATTGGCTAAAAATATATAAAATGTCCCACAATCTGCTAATTCTAAAATTGGCACCTTTAATCCCCGGTTTTCTATCCTGGCGCCCATATAATTCTTACACAACTGAACCCATTTATTTAAGCCCGGGCCTGAAAAGTTGCAAATGCCCCCTCTTTGCACCATTAAACTCAGCCCTTAACATTCTGCATTTTTTAATAT
>DATMYS010000248.1:0-2737 GCA_035560835.1 Methanosarcina sp. | reverse complement strand
CATGTTAATTCTTTTTATATACTTTAATAAAAAAATAATTTTTAAGGTATTGGTTCAAAATTTAAAAACAGCTTCCAAAGAGCTTATCACTTATCTTTTCTGACCGGTAGGGTCTGCCCTCCATGAGGCATAAGGTGAATTTTTGCATCAGGATTTTCCGAGAGCACTGCAGATAAAGCGTCCTCTACACTTGCCATCGGAGTAAAGAATGCAGTTCTTGTTTGCTCTTCTGAAAGCTTTGAGACTAGGTAAAGCTTAAATTTCTTTGAAATTTTTGCAATAATTGCAGTCTTGTGCCCTCCGAACTCAAAACATTTTTTGAAACGCTCGATTGCATCGTCAGGGCTCCGACACTCCCTGTTCCAGCACTCATAAACCTGATTTCCTATTCCTTCGGCGCATTCGGCTACAAGGATAATGGAGCCTCCTTCTTTCACAGCCTGAGTTGCATTGTCAAGCGCCTTATTTGCCTGGAAAAGGTTGATATCTTTAGGAAAGCCTCCGCAGGAAACAATTACCGCATCTGCAGGCTCTACAGGCACCTTGTACATGGAATCAACAACTTCCACGCCTTTCCTGTGAGCCTCTATGAAATCGCCGGCAACGGCAGCAACTATCTCTTTTTTGCTGTCAAGCACCACGTTAAGAATAAAATCAAGGCCGAAAATTTTTGCGGCTTCTTCCATGTCCTGCCTGACAGGGCCGTCGACCCTTCCGGAAACAGCTTTTTCATCAATCATCATTTTATGGTTTGTGATAACTGTTTCTTTCGAGCTTACGCCAGGCAGCACTGACTTTGCCCCTCCGCTGTACCCTGCGTAGTAATGGAACTCGATGCTTCCGGTCCCTATAATAAAATCGGCGTCCAGAATGGCTTCAAAGATCTCAATAGGGGTTCCACGGGAAGTTGTGCCGATATGTCTGCACCTGCGGATGTCATGCTGAATGCAGCGAATTTTTTCGTAGATTTCTTCCCCAACCAGTTTTCGGGATTCCTCCTCAGTCTGGTTTCGATGAAGCCCGAGAGCAAAAACAATACTGATATTCTCATTTTTTGCTCCTCCAAGATAAAGTTCTTCAAGCAGAGGAAGAAGAAGCTTTGCAGTAGGAGTTGGCCGCGTAACATCACTAACTATGATTGCAACCTTCGAATCAGGGTTTACAATCTCAGAAAGCCGTCTGCTTTTTATGGGATTTTCAAGCGCTTTTTTAATCAAAAAAGCTCCATCTTCCTTTTTTTCAGGCTCTGAAGGCAGAATAATACTGGATACATTTCTTTCCGGGATATCCAGCTCAAGTGCCATGCTTCCAAAAGCTAATGATATTGTTTTTGTGTTTGCAATCATATTCGGCACTTCACGTGACCTTTTTTATAGTCGTCTTGTAGTTTTCTTCTTTTACAGCTATCTTTTTACAGCTATCATTTTATAGCTGTTTTCTTATTTCATTACAGGCAGAGTCCATCCACCATTGGGCATAACATGGATTTTAGCGTCAGGGTTTTCGGAAAGAATCTTTTCAAGCGCTTCTTCTACGCTTTTTACGGGGACAAAGAAGGCGCTTCTGCTCTCAGTCTCTGGAAGCTTTGAAACCAAGTAAAGTTTGAAGTTTTTTGCGGCCCTTCCGACAGTAGCAGCTTTATGCCCGCCGAATTCAAAGCATTTTCTGAATTTCTGTATTGCCTCATCGGGGGTTTTGCATTCTGTACTCCAGCGCTCATAGACCTTATCCCCAATTCCCTCAGTACATTCGGCCACAAGCACTATTGAGCCTCCTTTTTTTACAGCAAAAACCGCATTTTCAAGGGATTTTGTCGCCTGGAAAAGGTTAATATCTTTTGGAAAACCCCCGCAGGAAACAATTACAGCATCCGCAGGCTCTACGGGAACCTTGTACATGGAATCAACAACTTTCACGCCTCTCCTGTGAGCTTCGATGAAATCCCCGGCAACGGCAGCAACTATCTCTTTTTTGCTGTTAAGCACGACATTAAGGATAAAGTCAAGGCCTGTAATCCCTGCAGCTTCCTCAATATTCTGCCTTGCAGGACTGTCGGTTCTGCCTGAGAGAGGATCACCTTCAAAGAGTTTGCTATAAAAGCTATGATAAGAAAGAATAGATTTTTCCGAACTCACTCCCGGAAGAATAGATTTTCCCCCTCCACTGTATCCCCCATAATAGTGAAATTCTAGGGTGCCTGTGCTTATGATGACGTCGGAGTCAACTACTTTTTCAAAAACCTCGGCTGGAGTTCCAAAACTTGTTTCTCCTAGAAGCCTGCACCTTTTCCTGTCGTGCTGTACGCACCTTATTTTTTCGAAGATCTCTTCTCCTACAAGCTGGCGACACTCTTCTTCAGTCTGTAAACGGTGAAGCCCGAGAGCAAAAACAATAGTAATATTCTCATTTTTTGCTCCGCCCAGATAAAGCTCTTCAAGCAAAGGTGGAAGAAGCTTTGCAGTAGGAGTTGGACGTGTAACATCACTAACGATGATTGCAACCTTCGAATTAGGGTTTACAATCTCAGAAAGCCGTCGGCTTTTTATGGGATTTTCAAGTGACCTTTTGATTAAAAAAGAAGGCTCTTGTTTTACTTCAAATTCCGAAGGCAAAATAACACTGGCAAGATTTCTTTCCGGAATTTCAAACTCAATTCCCGTACTTCCAAAAGCAAATGATATTTTTTTTGTGTTTGCAGTCATGTTTATGCCGATGTTTTATCTTGATACTATTTTTC
>DATMYS010000247.1:0-5265 GCA_035560835.1 Methanosarcina sp. | reverse complement strand
ATTTAATGCTTCTCCCACTTTTTGCCATAAAAACATAGGAGCGCTTAAAATAGAAGATAATCCCTACGGGCTGGAAAGTCGGAAGTAAATTTACAAATAAATTGGCAGATATTCAGAAAGCCTGTCTTCTCGCATACGCTGCTTTAACCTGTCTAATTTTGAATAATTCGGAGAACTTTCAAAAATCCTGATAGAATCGTATAACTTTTTAAATAGTGGATACATATGGGTCCATATCAATTTTTTAAGTTAGATGAACTAAGAAGTGCTGGACTAAAGGAATTAAAAGCGTAAAAATAGAAAAGTCCTCATAAGATGCTTTTAGCCTGGATTTCAATCGAGATATTTGTGCTCGTTCCTGTACAGCTAGCAAATATGTAAATCAAAAATGGAGGACTGGAAGTTATAAAAAGTAGGGATTTATCCGAAAAAGCAGAAGAAACAAGAGAAACACGTAAAGAAAAAATGGCAGATGAGTTTTCTCCAAAAATCCCCAGTATTTTCCTGAGATTAGGAAAAGAGGGAACGGTTCTCTGTTCTAACAAGGCAGCTGATGCTCTTCTCAAATACTGGGATATAAAAGAAGGGGAAAAGGTTCCTCAAGAATTAAGATATAGTATAAGAAAAGTTCTCACACAGGATGATCCGGAAAATTTTGAGATTCAAGCAGGAAAAATAACATATGCTGCAGTGCTCTACCCTTTTCCGGAAAAGGAGTGTGTAAACCTTGAGGGATTTAACATAAGTCTCAGGGCCCTTACCGAAGAAAAACTTAGTAAAAAGGAAGAAAAATATAGATCCCTCAGTAACCTCGGCAGGATATCGTTAACATACAAAAACTTTCAGGTGATTCTGGAAGAAAGTGCCTTGCTTATTGCTAAGGGCCTTGATACAGAATTTTCCAGGATCCTGGAAATCAGGCCTGATGGAACCTTCATCATGAGGGCAGGATATGGCTGGAAAGAAGGAGCCATAGATAGTGTTATCATAAAAGAGAAGTCTCAAGCAGAATGTACCTTTTTTTTGAAAAAACCGATTATCCAGGAAGACAACGAAACCAAAACCCTCTTTGAATGCAGTGAGTTTCTCAGGCAATACGGCATAGCCAGCGGAGTAACAGTCCTGATAGGAGATGCAAATAAGCCTTTCGGGATAGTGGAAGTTTACAGTCGAGAAAAGAGAGAATTTACTGAGGATGATATATATTTCCTGAACTTTGCCTCTTTTTTGTTGTCTAAAATCATAGAACGTCTGCGTGCGGAGGAAGAACTCCAGGTTTATCAGCAAGAACTGGAAGAGCTTATCGAAAAAAAGACCCTGGAGTACACGGAAGTAAATGAGAAACTTGTACATGAAGTAATGGAAAGAAGAAAAATTGAGAATGAACTTCAGAACAGCGTGCAGTTTCTAGAAACCCTGCTTGATAGTATTCCTAGCCCTGTTTTCCAGAGGGACCTGAATGAAATATATGTAAACTGTAATGAGAGTTTCGCCAGGCAAATTATGGGGCTTCCCAAAAAAGAGGTTATAGGGGGTTCTTTCCGTGAGTTTCAGAAAAGAGTTCCAAAAGAGCTTGCAGAAATATATCTTAAGGATGACAGGAGCCTTATTGAAAAAAAGGGAAGCAACTATTATGAAACCAAGGTGGTCTGTGCCGACGGTGTGCACAGGGATTTCCTTTTCCACAAAGCCACCTACCAGGACATCTTGGGGAATGTGACAGGAGTCGTTGGTGTAATGCTGGATATAACCCAGCGTAAAGCGGCTGAAAAGACCTCCAGGAAAAGCGAAGAGAAATACCGGATCGCTGCCGAGCAGACAGGCCAGATCGTGTATGACTATAATACAAAAACACAGGAAGTAGATTGGGCGGGAGCTATTGCAGAGCTTACTGGCTACAACTATGAGGAATTCCAGAAGATCAGTCCTGAAATATGGCTAGAGCACATTCATCCTGATGACCGCGAAAAAGTGATAGAAAAATTAAGGCTCTTTTTTGAAAGCGGGGAGAGGCTAAGGGAAGAATTCAGGTTCAGAAGAAAGGATGGAAATTATATTTATGTCGAAGACAGGGGAGTACTTCTCAGGGACGAGGAAGGTAGTGCATATAGACTTATTGGGGTAATGAAAGATATAACCAAGCTTAAACTTGCATCGAAAAAACTGAGGGAAAGTGAAGAGCAGTACAGGTCTTTTATGAAGAACTTCAGGGGAATAGCCTTCCAGGGAGATCTGGATTTCAAACTCATTCTTTTGGAAGGAAGTGTAGAGGAAATTGCAGGATACCGGGAAAAAGACTTCATCTCCGGGAAAGTAAGCTGGCAACAGATTGTTCTTCCTGAAGACTGGAAGAAGCTTGTTAATAATAATGAAAGATTAAAGAATGATCCATTGCTTATCATAGAGCACGAATATCGTATAAGGCACAGGGACGGAAAAATAAAATGGGTTCGTGAAATTGTCCAGAATATTTCGGACCCTACAGGCAAGAAAAGAATCCTGAACGGCGCAATTTACGATATAACCGGGCAAAAAGAAGCCGAAGAAGCTCCGAGGAAAGTAGAAGAAATCCGAAAAAAAGAAATCCATCACCGGATAAAAAATAACCTCCAGATAATTTCCAGCCTGCTGGAACTCCAGGCCGAGAGGTTTAGCGAAAAGGAAGTACTTGAAGCCTTTCGTGAAAGCCAAAACAGGGTTTCCACCATGGCTATAATCCATGAAGAGTTGTACAGGTCAAGAAATAGCGAAATACTCGATTTCTCGGAATATCTTCAAAAATTGACCGCAGATCTTCTTCGCTCATACAATATCAGGAAAGAGGATATCAAAATGTGTCTGGATATTGAAGAGATTTTTCTCGGAATGGACACGGCAGTTCCTCTAGGAATAATAATCAATGAGCTCATATCCAATTCTTTGAAACATGCGTTTCCTCAGGGTAGAAAAGGAGAAATCCAGATAAAAATCTGCAGGACTGAAGAAAATATAGAGAATAAAAGTATAAGTAATAGCACCAATAATACTTGTGCTAAGAGCTCAGTTAACAAAAGTAGTCAATATTCGCTAGTAGTTTCTGATAATGGATTGGGATTTCCGGAAGATCTTGATTTAAGGAATACTGACTCTCTGGGCCTACAGCTTGTAAACATTCTTGTTGAACAACTTGAGGGTACAATCGAACTTCAAAAAGGTACAGAGACTACTTTCAAAATATTGTTTAAGGAAAATTACTGATTATTCGGAGGCTTATCCGAGATCAAAGGGGAGATACAATGAAAAAAGCAAAAATTCTGGTTGTCGAAGACCAGAATATCGTGGCTCTTAATATTCGAAACAAACTGAAAAATCTTGGTTATACTGTGCCGGGAACCGCCTCTACAGGAGAGGAAGCCATAAGGAAAGCCGAGTTAACGAATGCAGACCTTGTTTTGATGGATATTATGTTAAAAGGGGAAATGGATGGAATTGAAGCGGCCCGTGAAATTAAAAACCGGCTCAGGACGCCAGTACTATATCTTACCGCCTATACTGATGACGAAACTCTTGAGAGGGCAAAAACAACAGAGCCGGCAGGATATATCTCAAAACCCTTTAAGGAAGAGGATCTGCACAGCAATATCGAAATGGCACTTCACAAGCACAGAGCTGAAAAAAAAGAAGCTGACAAAGAAAATGAAAAGACTCCTGAGTGAATTTTTCACTACATACCGGGACTTGTCATATTTCCACAAAAACTTTAGAGGAACTCCTTTGGACACATAGGATTCGAAAACCCGAAAAAAGTGAAATTGAGAGCAGAGAAATAAGCAGAGAGAATAATCTCAGTCACTGGTTAAAGAATCCTCTAAACCCTATGATATGAAAGATAAAAACACTATTTTGATTCACCTGCAACGTTGAAACTAAGAAAATTTTTTCTTTGAAAGGATTGCGTTCACTAAAATATCTTATTTACCTCCATTTCGAATCAGTGAGACTCACTGAAAACTGAAAGTATGCCAGCGCCCATTTTTAGAATATACATCATCTAAAATGGTTGCTGGAAGAAGTCTTGAGTTTGAGTATTGTATGAACCTCCCTGATATCCAACGCCACCTACATCAGCGACGGCAAAGGGAAATTAGACATGCATTTTTGAATGATTCGCTTGAGTAAGTTAAAACAATCTTTCGTTTTGATAGATCAGCTCTCTTGACGCAACTGTTGACCCGCAACCGTTGACCCGGTTGATCACGCCGATAGGGCTTGGGTAATAAAACTATCAAATCCAAACACTGCCACGGGTTTTCGGTCAAGCCTTTTTTGAAAAGGGTTGTAATCACGCCGATAGGGTTTGGGGATAAGGTCTTCAAACCTGAACATTACTCGGGGTTTTCGGTCAAGCCTTTTTTGAAAAGGGTTGCGCTCAAGCAGTTTTTTGAAAAGGCTTGCGGGCAACAGTAAAATTAATAAAAAAAGAGCTTATAATAACTGTGTGATTTTGGTGGTCATATCTAAACCTGAGAGTAAGGAAATCAGGAGTTTATTACTCTGTAACTTATATGGCATATAGTCTGCAGTTACTTCATTGAGGGGAAAATCGAGATAATCTGACGCGATTTTAGAAGTGCATGGTTTTGGACAAAGTGCGTAGTTTTGGACATATAGTACATATAGTTTTAAAGAGGCGCAATTTAAGGGGTTAAAAAACAGTAATTAGTACTGTGATTTCAAAATAGGTTCATAAAACTTGACTTTTCAATAGATCCAAAGATCACGGATTTTTCCAGAAAATAAGGAATTGATTTTGGAATCGAAGCACTAGACAGAAAATAGAAATATAACTCAAAAATGAAAAAAAATGGATGAAAAAAATGGACAAAACAAAAATTCTGGTTGTCGAAGACCAGACTATTGTGGCCCTGAACGTTAAAAGCCGGCTGAAAAATTTAGGGTATGCAGTTCCAAGTGCTGTAGTTTCAGGGGAAGAGGCAATAAGAGAAGCTGAGATTACAAATGCTGACTTGGTTTTGATGGATATTATGCTAAAAGGAGATATGGATGGAATTGAAGCGGCCCGAATTATTAAATCACGCTTTGGAATACCTGTAATCTACCTGACTGCCTGTACGGATTTTGAGACCCTGGAACGAGCAAAGCTAACAGACCCGGAGGGATATATTTCGAAACCTTTCAAAGAAGAAGACCTCTGTAAGAATATAGAGGCTGCTCTTCTTAAAAGCCGATCAAAAAAGAAAAACGAGAGAGCTTTTAGAATTAAAG
>DATMYS010000246.1:0-6621 GCA_035560835.1 Methanosarcina sp. | reverse complement strand
CATATATACCTGAAATAAGCATTTGGGGATCTTAATTTACACACTGGTTTTGGAGGACCCTATAATTTTAATTTTTGGGGAAGATAAAACCCTTTTATATTTTGATAGTAGTATTATTTAATGAGGTAAAAAATGCTAGTGGAATCAACTATTGTAGCTCTTATAGCTTCATTTTTCTTGGGATTTGAAGACCAAAAATTTAGTCTAAAGAAAACACTCAAATATTACGGAATTACTGCCATTGTTGGAACTGTACTAATTTATGTGTACTTGTATTTGTTCACTCCTGCTTTTGTTGGCGTATTGAGCGGGTACTACATAGTCGCAGCAATACCAATACTTATAATTTCGGCACTTTATATATTCATAGGTAAATCGAGTAATTCAGATAATATAGAAATTGGAATTCAGGCGTTAAAGATAATAGCAGTACTCGGGATTTTTATATACTTACTAGCCACTCCGATTTTGTATAACCAGCAATTACATGACATCCCTCAAGTAAAAGTTTATAACAACATTTCTCAAGGATCTAATTTTGCCCCTATCGATGCTCAGAATATGAGAATTATTGATCAATCTATGGCTTATTACCTAGGAAATAAAGTAATTGGAAGCAGTGAGCAAAATTTAGGCAGCCAGTTTGAAGTAAAACAGAATGATTTTACGATCCAAAATGTAAATGGTCGGTTGTACTGGGTTGCTCCTTTAGAGTTTAGAGATATTTTTAAGTGGTGGAGTGCAAAAACATCACCAGGCTTCGTAATGGTAGATGCTGAAGATCCTTCTGCACCTGCAAAACTTTATACCGGCTATAAAATGAAGTATATGACCTCCTCGCTTTTAGGTGATTATATTATCAGACATCTTTATTCAAATGGCTACCAGAATGTCGAATTAAAAGATATTAATTTTGAAGTTACAGATAAACTTCAGCCGCGTTGGGTAGTAAGCTTAACAACTCCATCAGTGCTTAATGATGGAGATGTTGTTAAGGGAGTTGCAGTTATAGATCCTGAAAATGGGGATATTACAGAATATTCTTTTGGGAAAGCGCCTGAATGGATTGATAGAGTCATGCCTGAAGAACTTGCCTGGAATTATCTTAATTGGTATGGTAAATATGTTCATGGTTGGTTAAATTCAGTAATTACTGAAAAAGATGTCAATATTGTTAGTTCTGGGGATATGTGGTTAATACATGGAAACAACGGGCAAGCATACTGGTTTGCTGGAATGACTTCTTCCTCATCAAAGGATCAATCTCTAACAAGCATAGTGTTAGTAAATTCAAAAGATGGGACTGTCAATCTATACAGGATGAATGGATGGAATGAACAGGCTGTTATGGATGCAGTAAATGTTGCAGTGTCGAATTTCAAAAATTATCATAGCAGCGCACCTATACCTTATGATTGTTCAGGAAGGCTAGCTTATGTTGTTCCGATAGCTGCGTCTTCGGAGAATGGAGAAATATTCCAAGAAATAGGAATTGTAGATGCTATAACAGGACATGTTTCTCTCGGGAATACCAAGGCAATTGCCTTTGAGGGGTATAGAAGATACCTGAATGAAAACGGGTACAACTTCGCTATAACGAGTTCAAGTGCCAGAGGGAATATTACTGGGATTGTGAATAGAATCTCAGGTATTATTTCAGCAAATAACCTTGATTACAGGCTAATCTACCTCAATAATTCAAACATCATCTTTGAAATTCCAGTTTCCCAATATCCAGAGGCAGCCCTTACAAACATAGGTGATACAGTAAGCATGAGCTATGAAGATACGAAGGATTCTGTGATAACGGTTGATAGTTTCAACAATTCAGGAATTGATGTGAGGATTAGCGCAGAACAACAGAATTATACACGGATGAGAGCGAATCAAACCGTGTATTAATTTTTAGGTTTTGTAGTAGTAAAAATAACAGAATTTGATGTTACATTCCGTGAACGTGGAATTCCTTACGTATCAAAATCTCTAAAAATCAAAATCCCATTCAAAAAAGAAGGAGGCTTACTTTACAAAATCTGCCAGCGCTACCCTCTCAATCACAAGTTCGGGAATATGCTCTTCACCTGAAGCCTCAATTTCAGCATCCGTGATACCGAACACGGAAAGGATTCCCTGCCTTTTGGAGTCGGAATAAGCAAGCAGCTCGGAACAGGGCTTTTCGATAATCAGTTCTTTTAATGCAGAGAGAGCCAGCACAAGATTATCCATTTTCCCAAGCAGCACAAATACGGCATTGTTTTCCCCTTTACGCAGCCCTATCGAAAAACTCCTTTCAATCTGCCTCTCTCCGGATGCATAACGCATAATCTCAATACCGGGGTCGTTTGCTATGTTCCTTCCCGCAGCAGTTGCCCGAAGAGCTTTTCCCACTGCAAAATGAAGGTGCCTTTCACCTGCGATAAGATCTGCGTTCAAGCCCTGAATAATGACGTCATTTTCGGAAGCAATCGAACCTATTGATTTTAGAAAGCCGGAAAGATTCGGGATATTTACATTTCCGCAGATTACCTGGATTTCCCTTTGCATTTCCATAGTCCTGCCATAGCGCGGGCTTTACAATAAGGATTTCGGTTGTATGAAGAGCTTCAATGACTCTAAGGCCAACACATCGTTTCCCATTAATGGGCTTCCGCAGCCAAGGATGCGTATAGGAGCATTATAGTATAGACATATTTTCACTCAAAAAAAGGATTTTAAAAAGGTATACAGGCTTCTCAAACATTCCTATACTACCTTAAATTTAATAATTTTCTGTAAGAGATGCTCAGGGCCTTTCCTTTGTAGGAAAATACTTTGTTTTAGCTGTGATAACCTCGGAATAATGCCTGTCTGAGAGATCTTCTTTTCCTGACCAGAAGATTGCTTTATGATATTTCCATGCGTATGGATCAAATTCAATAATTCCCACATGGACCACAATTTCAAAGACAAACCAGTAAGCTGCAAGCAGATGCAATAAGCGAAGTAACCCCAATGCATTGACATTGAAAAAGGACGCAAAATACCAGGTTACAGAGAGTATCCATGATGAGACAGGAATTCCGAAAGGAGCCCAGTTGAGATTGTAAAGCACTACTCCTGTAATTGCTACAATGACAATTGCTATACTTTCAAGGACAATCAGTATCTTCATCATAGGATGGAGTTTAGTCTCGTAGTGACCAGTAGTTTCATCATAGATGCTAAATGCCGGATATCTGCCTTTTCCAAAAAAGTTCTTGATTATATCAATAAGACGCTCTGCATCATCTTTTCCGAAAACGTAAGAGTCCTTAAAATGCACTATTCTGTCTCTGACACTGCATCTTTCTCCTTTGCAGGAAAAAAGGTTGTATGGAACTAAAATCCAGTTTGCAGCCAGGAAAAAAGGAACAGCAATCATATGCCAGGTTCGAGCCGTTTGAAAAGCCATGAAATCCCAACCAAAATATATTTTGAACCCTGTAATAAGCAGGATAAACATGGTAATAAGATGTACTAAATGAGTAGCCCTCTCAAGCCAGGTATAGCGCTCAACAATTAGTCTTCTGGAAGCGGGTCTTTGAGTAGATCGTACCATACTTCCAACCTCCTTCAAAGTATCTTGATTGTATAATCCGGGTGCTTTCCGGTTTTATCAATCGTGTGAACTGCACATGCCAGACAGGGATCGTAAGAGCGGGCTGTATGCAGGATTCCGAGAGGATTCGAATAATCCACTCCAAGTGCATTTTCGGCAGCTGAAATTTTGGTGCCTATGAGAGCCTGCTCAACAGGGCTTGGAATATCCTGAGAATTCCTGGGAGCAAGGTTCCAGGTACTCGGAACCACAGCCTGGTAAAGGGTTACCATAGAATCCGGCCCTGTGGCAATCCAGTGTCCCAATGCTCCTCGCGGAGCTTCCCATAGGCCCATACCTGCGGAATTCGCTGCCATGGATAGCTCGGTATGCACAGCAACCTTTCCACCTGCCTCAAGATCCTGTGTAAGCCATTTCATAAGTTCTGAATATAATACAAGGACTTCCTGCATCCTTGCAACCATGCGGGTATAATTATTGACAGGATAGTAGCCGTTGTCTTGGAAAGTTTTTACCAATCCCGTGACAAGGGGTTCTCCCATAATTATCATACGAGCAAGAGGGCCAACCTCACATGGGATACCATTATAATTAGGAGCCTTTGACCATGAATAACGGCTCGCCGATCCTTTAGTATAGTCTATTTTTCCGGGATCCCCTTCTGGAACCGTAACCCCGTTCCAGGGAGGACGGTCTTCTACATTGTCAATGTAAAAGGCGTGACGAATGCTTTCTGAGACTTTTCTGTAATCGAATTTTTCAAGCTTGAAATTTCCATTCATGTAGCCGGAAGGAATAACTCTACTGTCTGCAGGACTTGTGGGGTCATATCCATCTCCTTTCTCAGGCTTGAAGAAAACTCCGTAAGAAAGAAATCCGATTTTATTAGGATCTTTGTAAGCCCCGGCAAGGTCCATTTTCATACTGATAGGCAAACCAAGAAGCTTTTCTCCTATCAACTCCGAGCCAAAAGCCGCAAAGAGTGGGACGTCTCCCCAGCCAGCAGAATGTGAGAATTCCTTGCTGGTAAGAGATTTATTCAGAAGTTCCTGCAGACGTCCGATGACGAAATTAACAGCTTTTTGAGGAGAAGAGGCTCTGTATGTATTTTCGATCCAGGTATCGGGAGAGAAACCAAGAGTAAATGCTTCAACGAACTCCATCGTTTTCGATACATAGCCTGCAATTTGCCCGATATCAGCAACTGTCGGAGAATAAACCACTCCCCCAACGTTCTGAAGGACAGGATGAGGCATTTTGCCAGCTATCAGAGAAATGGCATCGTGCAAGCGGCGAAATTCGCCTATAGCACCGACATATGATGAGCCAGCCGGATAACTGGTACCGTCAAGCTGATAAATCAAAGGCGCAAAACGCCCCTGGAGTTCTTTCCACACTGCATTTCCAACATCCCCGTATTTTGCCAGGATATCACGATAAGCCGGGTTTGCAAGATCAGGACCCCAGAGCACGTAGATATGTGCTGCATGGCTGGCTATGTAATTCAGGCCCTGGTGAATGTTTCGCATCACAAGAGCATTTTTAGGTACTTCACCTGCAACCCCGAAAAGTTCATCCAGGGCATTTGCTGAAGTTATTCCGTGGCAAACCGGGCAGACCCCACAGATCCTCTGGGACAGAAGCACCGCATCCCTGGGATCATGATTCTGAAGAAGTCGTTCAAAACCCCTTAACTGTAAGCCATTACTTTGGGCATCAGTAATCACGCCTTCTCCATTGACTTCGGTATTGATTCTGTAATGTCCTTCAATTCTCGTGAGAGGATCAACAGTGACCTGTACCATTATTTCTCACCCCCGGTTTCTTCTGAAGTTGTTTCTTCGGCAACCTCTCCCTCGTCCTCAGGTCTTTTCATAACAGTTCTTCTCACAGCGTGAGCCCCTGCAGCAAGTAGCGCGCCTCCTATTGCCACGCCTGCTATAGTATTGATATTCGTACCTACAATTCCTGTTTTCTCAATTTCTACGAAAAAAGGCCTGGTGCTATCCGGGAAACCCGACTGAACGCAGCCAATACAGGGAGAACCTGCCTGAGGGCAGTAATTGAGGTGGCCGTTCCAGTTACGAGTGGCACAATCTGCATGAGTATAAGGCCCCTTACATCCCAGTTTCCAGAGGCACTTAGGTCCACCTACTGTCAGCTCAAACTCTCCACGGTCATAGTATCCGCGACGAGAGCAGTTATCATGAATAACATGGTCAGGCGGGAAGAAAACTTTTGGACGTTTCCAGTGATCCAGTACATAAGGCAAATCATCGGGTATCTTTATCTTTCCCAAAACAACTGCGCCTATTGTCAAAAAAACCCAGTCTGGATGAGTAGGGCAACCAGTAAGATTAATTACAGGCTTTTCGATGCCAAGAAGATCTAAAATCCCCATTGAAGCATCTTCCATAGTAAAAGCAACCCCACGGGGATCCATAAGTTCAACTATATCACTCTTAGCAGAGTTTACCCCACCATTAGTCGCACAATTCCCAATTGCAACAATTGCTAAAGCGTTTTTAGCAGCTTTCGCGTAAATCTCTTTGTAGGGTCTTCCTCCCAGCATGAGATATTTCCCAGAACCTTGAGGTCCGTTTGAAACTGCTCCTTCGGAGACCAGAACGTAACCTTTTTCATTTTCCAGGATCTCATCCAGCACAATCTCAGAATTAAGATCACTGGTATTTGCGAGCTTCCCATCTACGAAAATTCCCTGCTGCATCATTAAAACTTCATGATAGAGCAGTTTGAGATTGTACTCCTGAAGGAATTCGATGATATCAGGAGATCCTCCGTCCAGCATTGATATGGTACAGCCACTATCCATTACTCCGTGAAGCCATACGACTTTAGTTTCCGAAAGCTCAAGGGCTTTTGCCATATCGCTTTTATAAGTTTGTAGAAATAGCGAAGCTCCCAGTACCCCAACAGCCTTTATAAAAGTCCGCCGGTCCATTTTCATAAAATCGAGATTTTTAAACTTTTCAAGTAAGCCCTCATTATTCGTTCCACTTCCCCCATATCGCAAATAATTTTAT
>DATMYS010000245.1:0-6908 GCA_035560835.1 Methanosarcina sp. | reverse complement strand
GACCATGTGATACCTTATTTTATATACACAATGGTTTGCATGCCGTAGTTCCATTTACAGTACAAATGGAACTAAAAATATAAATCGATTATTTAATAACGGTTCTCGGGGAAGTTTTCCATCCCGTAGCAAGCTACGGGGTATTAGACTGAAATAAAATTGGTTTTGGGATGAGCTCTTTATTTTTAAACAGGGTGGACCAGAATCTGAGAAATCAAAGCTTTATTGATTCTCCGGGTTTCATGATAACGATTTTTGTATCGACTTTTGCCTCTACGGCTCTTTTGAACTCTTCAGGGTCCTGGCTGATTACATCAAAGGTATTATAGTGCATCGGGATTACGATTTTGGGCTGAATAAGTTCCACGGCTTTTGTGGCTTCTTTTATGCCCATTGTAAATTTGTCGCCTATGGGCAGGAGAGCCAGTTCAGGTTCGTAGAGTTCGCCTATGAGCTGCATGTCCCCGAAAACTCCGGTATCTCCTGCGTGGTAGATGGAATGCCCGTTCATTCGGATAATGAAACCTGCCGGGGAGCCTCCGTCGAAGCTGAAACCTGAGGCGTCAATAGAGGAAGAATGGAGTGCTTCAGTCATGGTTAACTTTATGCCCTCTATGTTTACTGTACCGCCCTTGCCCACGCCCTCTGCAAAAACTCCTTTCGATTTTATATAGTTTGCAACCTCATGAATGGAGACTATCCGGCATCCTGTCCGTTTTCCGATTTCTATCGTATCCCCGAGGTGGTCCCGGTGTCCGTGAGTTACTGCTATTATGTCAGGGTTCAGTTCTTCAGGACTGCACGGAGCCAGTGGATTCCCTGAAATAAAAGGGTCGATCAACAATTTTTTTTCGGCTTCGAACAGGAAAGCCGAATGCCCGAGCCAGGTAATCTTTACGCCAGCCATCTTTTTGCCTCATAATATTTATTTTTATTAAGATATAACAATCAATAATTTAGAACAATAATTCAACCGTCAGCACTTAACAGTCAGTAGTTCAGCTGTTAATAGTTTAGCTATCACTAATTTAATTTTCTATAATTCCCGGCTAATTAGAGTTTTTATAAGAAAAAGGAAAGAGAAAAGAAAGAGAAAAGAAAAGGAAGTAAAAATAAAGAGTTGTACTGAGGATCATATTAATATGTTTCTTCCGTCAAACGGACTGAAAATGAAAATCGGTCTGGTAATCCACGGGCCCGAAGTGATTGATTCGGGAGAGGCTAAAATAGCTCTTAGAAAACTTTCCTTCGTGGGCAAAGTCGAGGCACGGCTTGGCGGAACCATGGGAACGGTAGCTGTTCTGGACGCCGGACTCGAAAACATTATAGACATAAGTCAGCATCAGAAGCCGAGTGCCTGCATTGAATCATTTTTCGAAACCTCAGACCTTGTATGCCTCCTGAACCGGGGAAAAACAGTTGAAACCGGGAAGGTGTTTGGAGAAATGGTTGCTTCTCGGCTTCGGGAACCGGAGATAAAACCTCTTATCCAGATCGAAAGCCTGAAAAGTACCGATGGAATTTTGATACTTCTCAATAAAAAAGCCGGAGAATACGAAGAATATCTTGAGAAGCTTTCTGAAATCCTGCGTCTTCCTGTAGAAAGACCTTTGCCCCTCCAAAATTCGAGAGTTAAAAATTCTGTTCTTGTAGAAAAGTGTCCGGCAACAGGTAAAATCCAGGTTATACGCAAACTCTCAGGCGTTTTTCCCGGAGAAAATATCCTGGCAAATGGAATCGTGATTGGGAAATCTTTTTCCTCCGAAGTAAGCGTAGTCTCCGAAAACGGTTTTATTGTCGCAATCGAAGGGGGAGAAATAAAGGAGCATGGGCTCGAAAAACTTCATAATTACGAGAAAAGAGACCCTGTTGACCTTGCAAAAGCCTGGGTAAAAAGTGGAAACCTGAGAAGAAGCGATTTATTTCCCCTGCGAGCCCGGAAACCGAAAGTGAACGGCAGGGATTCGGGTTTCTCTTCCAGGCCAGCCGCAGGAAGAGTCGTACTTATAGACCATGCAGCAGAAGATGCTTTTGAACTGGCTGCCTATGCCGAACTTGCAGTTACCGTGGGGGATGATACAACAGCAATAGCAGGCGATATTCTCTCCAGGCTTGGGATTCCTATTCTCGGGATCACGGATGGGGACTGCGATAGGATCTCCTGCCGAACTGAAATTTTTCCGGGTTCTGTCGTGCTCAGGCTGGCAGCGGGAAACGATGATATTTTGGGTAAAAAACTGAAACAGGAACTTTTAGGGGGAGAAAATTCTGCAGTTTTTAAGGATATATTCGCTTTTAAAGAAGATGTAATGAAACTTGCAAAGCCCTTAATTGAAGCTGTTTTTGAGTATTGAGAAATAAGGTGCCGAAGAAATGCTAGAAGAATAAGTATTCTGTCCTTAAGAATCTCAACCGATTAACCATATATTTTTGTCCCTCTTTTGCTGCTACTAATCTCTATTAATATTCATTTCTGTTATTATTCACTCCCGTTAACCAAGTAGATTTTTAATTCAGTAGGAACCGTCCAATATTCTTAGACGTTTATCAATTTTTGAGTAGTTAGTCTAAAAAAACTAAAAGTCTGTTTACGGTTCGAAATATTTAATACATTTAAAGATTAATTAAAAAGTTGAAAGGGAAATGGGGGTTTGATTTGAATATAAAGGCAAAATTTCAGGATGCTGTCAATGCCCTTAATTATGGCAGTCTTTCCGTACAGGATAAAAAGGAAGAAGAAACTTGCTCTTACCGGATAAAGCAGACTAAAAGCCGGAAAACAATTGTTATCAATTGCAGGGAATGTGATTCGGGATCTTCCCTTAACGATATGCAATGCAGAAAAAACATTTTCGAGATCCTGCAAAAAGAGGTTAAGGCTGATTGTCTGGTACTCTCAAGGCTGTATGAGCGAGACTACGAAGGAGAAGCCCTGTCTTTACTGTATACTCTTGCAGGTTTCGAGGAGGTCGTAACAGCGTATGAAAGCGCGGAAATAGTGCCTAGAGCCTGTACTTTTCCTGAAAAGAAAGCCTGCGAACTGGAACGAAAAGAGATTATTGTTTCTTTTGCTAAAACCGTAGAGACCGACCCTTTAAAAGCGAGGATGGAAATAAGGCGGTTTATTCAGGGAAAAATGCTGAATAATGCTTCAGAGAGGGTTACACGAAAAGTTACAGAGAGAGATTCAGGAAAAATCCCGGAGAAATTTACAGGAAAAATCACAGGAAAAGTTACAGAAAAAACCACAGAAAAGAATTTGGTAACTTACACTGTTTGCAGTGCTTGTTCCGAGCTTTTTTACCAGATACTTTGTGAAATTGAAGAAAAGCTAGCCGGCTTTCCCGAAATTCTTGCCATTAAAAAATCCGAAATTCAAGCTTTATCAACAGAGCCGGCAGAAAATTCCGAAAAAGGAATTGGGAAGACTATCGAAAAAACAATAGGAAAAATGGCAGGAAACCTGATAAAAGACACGTCTGGAGAAGTAACCCTGGCAGAAGTTTCCAAACATTTTCCGTTTCTGGCAAGTGCAATCAGGAGGGAAAGACTGGTAAGCAATAAATGCGCTGCGGAAGAGCTTTTCGACTATCAAAGCGGAATCAAGCCCCATGTTCGGCCCCCTTTTTCCAGCTCCAGGGTCTATGCGGATGCGCCTGAAAATACCGAATTTCTTGAGTGCTACGATATAGACAGTAGGGAAGGCAGGAAACTTGAAGTTTCGATTTATCGCTACGTTGACAGGCCGGAAAAACTCTATATGGTCAGGCCTCCGGAGTATAATCTCAGGGAGGAAGACCTCAGGCTGCTTGAAAAAGTCCGGATGCGAATGATCAAGCACAGGCCAAAAGATCTTGCCTTTACAGATCCGGCTGTAGCCAGGGAATATTTCAGGCGGATGGCAAAAACGCTTCTGGAAGAAGAACTGCTCGCAAGCGGAGAAGCCTGCAGCCCTGATGAACTGGAAAGCTATGCCGACCTGCTTGCAAGGTATACGAACGGGCTCGGGATAGTCGAAGACCTGCTTTCAGATGAAAGGATCACAGATGTGTATATCAACGCCCCTGCTGACAAAAATCCCGTTCACGTTGTGCTGGAGGGAGAGGAATGCGTAAGTAATGTTTTTCTCTCGCAGGACGACCTCGATGCCCTGGTCTCCAGGTTCAGGATCATCAGCGGTAGACCTTTTGGAGAAGCGATTCCTGTTCTGGAACTTAACCTTGAGGCTTTCGGGGTAAGAGTTTCGGTAATCGGAGACCCGCTCAGTGCCAGCGGGCTTGCTTATGCCTTCCGAAAGCATTCCCTATCACCCTGGACCCTGCCTAAGCTGATCAATATAGGCTCGGTTTCTCCATACGCAGCCGGGCTTTTAAGCTTTCTCATGGATGGTCAGGCTTCAGTCCTGGTCGCAGGAGAAGTCGGAGCTGGAAAAACCTCCCTGCTGTCTGCAATGCTGCTTGAGATTCCGCAGAAGTACAGAATTCTTACAATAGAAGATACACATGAGCTCCCTATCGAAAAGCTTCAGAGCCTGGGCTGGAAGGTTCAGGGAATGAGCTCACAGTCCTCGGTTTTAAAATCAGGAGCCGAGATGAGCCCCGAAACCGCACTTCGAGCAGCTCTGCGCCTTGGAAATTCCGCTCTGGTGCTTGGGGAAGTCCGAGGGGAGGAAGTAAAAGTGCTCTATGAAGCCATGCAGGTTGGAAAAGCCGGAAACTCGGTTATCGGGACCATTCACGGTTCTTCCACGGAAAATGTATACGAGAGAATCGTGCACACCCTCGGGGTTCCTCCTGCGTCATTTAAGGCCACAGACGCCGTAATTATCTGCTCAGGCATAAGGCTTGAAGGCAGCATGAAAAAGTTAAAGCGGGTGAGCCGTATCGCAGAAACAACCAGTGCCGTGATCGAAAATCCCGAACCTTCGGATATCTTTACAGATATAATGAAATATGATGCTTCTCAGGACTGTCTGCTTGCAGGAAAGGCCCTGGAACAGGGACAGTCCGAACTTATAGAAAAAATTGCCAGAAAATGGGGGATTTCCATAGACAGGGCCTTAAAAAGTATAGAGCTTCGGGCAAGGATAAAAGAAAAAATTGCAGTTGAAGGACTAAAGAAACCTTTCCTGCTTGAGGCTGAAGCCGTTAGCCAGGCAAACAACATGTTCTGGCTGCTTTCAGACTCTATGAAGAAAGAAAGTCCATACGAAAGCGAGTACCGCAATAATCCTGCAGATAATCCAGTAAGTAATTCTGCAAATAACCCAGTAGGCGATTCTGTAAATAATGCTGTAGAATTATCTACAGATAATTCGGAATCCGGCTGCAAAGATGATCTGGAAACGCTTTACAGGCAGTGGGAGACCTGGTTTAATAATTTTGCCAGAAAAGGTTCGGGTATAGGGAAATAATTGTCAGAGGGAGAAGTATGGGCGAAGAGAACAACTGGTATGTGAGAGCCTGCAAAACCACAGCAAGGAAATGGATATGGGCTGTCCCTGACCCTGCTGCCTTCCGCAGGCAGTGCGAAAAGAGCGTAAGCCGGGAGTATAGGGATGCTCTCCGGTTTACCGGTTATGACCTTGAAGCTTTTGAAACCGTGATCTTTTCCTATGTGGGAACCTTTGCAACTTTAATCCTGCTGGCTGGAGTAGACCTTTTTCTGATCCTGTCAAGAAGTTTTGATGCAAGAGCACTTATTATAATGGGGATCCTGACCTTTATCATTCCCCTGCTTGCCCTTTATTACCTGAGCGAGTATGTGAAGCTCAGGGCAGGGTTTATGAAAATCTCCTCGCTTGGAGACATTCCTGAGATCCTGAGTTACATAGTCATGTCCATGAAACTTGTTCCTAACCTGGAACATGCTGTGCTTTTTGCTGCCAGGAATTCTGAGAGGCCGCTTGCAAAAGACCTGAGAAAACTCGCCTGGGACCTGAACCTCAGGATTTATAGCAGCATGGATGATGCTCTCCTTTCTTTTGCTGACCTGTGGGGAAGGAACAGCGAATACTTCAAGCGTTCTCTTCACCTGATAAAGAGTTCGACAGCCGAGCCTGATGAAGCCCAGAGAGTTATAACCCTGAACCGCGCCCTGGATATAAGCCTTGAAGGCACGGAAAGCCTTATGGACGCTTTTGCAGCAAAGCTGAAGACCCCAAGTTATATTCTCTACTCGATTTTTATACTGATCCCTCTCGCCCTTGTAGCTCTCCTACCTGCGGTTACAGTTGTAGGAATGAAACCTGAAATAATAGACCTTATCTTCCTTTACGACCTGATTTTTCCGGCTCTTGCTGCCCTCTACTCCGAGTATATTCTTATGCAAAGGCCGGTTGCTTTTATTCCCAGGCAAATTCCGGATTCCCATCCTGACCTTGCAGATATTAAGCAGAAGAAACGCTTTGCTTTAACGCTTTCAGTCCTGGTATTTTGCCTTATAGCCCCTTTGGGATATCTCCTTCTGAAGTTAGGAAACCCTGGAGGAATAGTAGCAACCGAGCCCCTCGGAGGATATTTTTCGCCCACGCTCCCGCTTATTCTGGGTGTAACAGCCGGAATTTCAGCTTACCTGTACTTCTCGGCTCTTCCTTACAAGAAAATAAGAGATCGGATAAAAAGGATGGAACAGGAATTTGCAGATTCCCTTTTTGTGCTTGGCAGGAGGATTTCTGAAGGAAAAGCGCCGGAAGAAGCTTTTGCCCACACTGCCAGGACTATGGAAGGCTCAAAAATCGGGGAAGCCTTTCAGGAAATTTCTATGAACCTGCTCAGTATGAGGACAAATCTCAAAGCTGCGATTTTTGACGAAGATTTCGGAGCCTTCAGGCATGTATATTCGGAAAGAATCCGGAACACAATGCTCCTTTTTACGGAAAGTGTCCACAAAAACCATGAAGCTGCAGG